>JAIFLU010000169.1 GCA_020048915.1 Bacteroidota bacterium
AACATTATCCGATTGAAGCGCCAGACCCAATTGAAGCTATAAAGATTAGAATGGAAGAAATGCATTTGAAGCAGATTGATTTAGTTGATGCCATAGGAGGTAAAAGTCGGGTTTCCGAAATTTTAAACCGTAAACGTAAATTAACTGTCGATATGATTCGAAATCTGAATAGAAGATTAAATCTATCGCCAGGACTGTTAATAAATGATTATCATTTGACAAGATAAAAAAGTAAGCTAGCCAGCATTTAAACCATAAACTAAAATAGGCACTGAGTGAAATGGTACCCTAGTAGCAACCAACAGCACCAGCGTAAATATCATTTTATTAAGGCACAGTGTAAAGGAACCCAACGAGTTATTGTTTACGGCTTTTCGCGAATCATAAATGTTGGGTTCGGTATCTTTAAGCGGATAAACGTTAAAAAGTTAATACTTAGTTCATAAATAGCTATTTTCCGCTATTGCGGGGTAATGCAAAACCGTTTACATTTAATGGCGGATAATTGCTGAAATACATTTCGTAAAATTAGAATGGGGTTTTAATATTGCGGTATTTGGTAAATCGTGAAATTACCTTATTCAGGTTTATAAATGTTTAGGCGTGATTAGTGTTAATCTTAAAAACAACTGAATACCTTCAATAAATGAAAGAATTTGTAAAAAAAGCTATTAAAAAGATTATTCGATATTTATCGCATATTCTGAACAAATTTGAATCTGACTTTAGTATTGGGAATAATTTTCATTCACTTTCTCCAACGGATGAAGCTGAGAATGTTGACAGTTATATTCAATCCTTAGGTTGGGCGTTGAAAAATAAAAATAGAATTAAAAACATTGCTATATCAGGCGCTTATGGTTCAGGTAAGAGTAGTGTGATTAAGACTTTTATTAAAAGGAATAAAAATAAAGACTACAAGTTTTTAAATATATCTCTTGCAACTTTTAAGGAACTAAAAGGGCAGCCTATTGTTCCCCAAAATGGAGATAATGATATTTTAAGGCTTATTGAATTAAGTGTTCTACAACAATTGTTTTATCATGAAAAAGACGGAAAAATTCCTGATTCCAGATTTAAAAAAATCAAAAGCCATAAAACAAGATTTCTATTTTATTATTCAGTTGGGTTTATTGCATTTTTAGTTTCCATACTTTTTCTTATTGCACCGGATTTTCTTTCAAAATTTTATTTAATCAAGATTTCTCAAAATCTTAATTCATTAGCCCACTATACGGCCACTACAATAACTCTATTGGGTTTGCTTTTTATCATTTTCAAATCATCTAGGGCGATAAAAAGTGTAGTGATAAAAAAGCTAAATATTAGTAACGCAGAAATTGAGATTGATAGTGAGATTAGTAAATCAATTTTAAATAATCATATTGATGAAATTCTGTACTTTTTTGAAGTTACAGACTATAATGTGGTTATAATTGAGGATTTAGATAGATTCGAACAAACTGAGGTTTTTACTAAACTTCGTGAGATTAATCTTCTTATTAATAATTCAAAAAAAGTTGAAAACGAAGTTGTATTCATTTATGCAATTAAAGATGATATGTTTCTTGACAAAGACAGAACTAAATTCTTTGATTTTATGATTCCAATAATTCCAGTAATAAATTCATCAAATTCAAATGAAAAATTATTGGATATTATTAAGAAGAATGATTACAAAATCTCAACTGACTTAATAGACGATATCTCACTATTTATTGATGATATGAGATTACTCTATAATATAATGAATGAATACTACATTTATTCTAATAATCTGGACTCAACGCTTGACCAAGAGAAGTTGCTATCGATGATTGTTTATAAAAATATATACCCTAATGATTTTTCTCAACTGGCAGAAAATAAAGGAGACTTGTCTAAAACAATTTCAAACAAATCTATTTATATTCAGAAAAAGATAACAGTAATAGATGAACAAATTGAGGTTCTAAAAAAACAAATAATTGAGGCTGAAAAAACGAAATTTTCAGATATTAATGAATTAAGATTAATTTATGTAAATAAATTAATTCAGCAAATAATAACAGAAATGGGTTGTCCCTTCAAACAATTTTGGATAAATAATTCAGTCTATGACATATCTTCAATGGCAGAAGAAAGCCATTTTTCAATGTTATTTAACGGATCAATTCAATTCATGTACGACAATAATTCTAATAGGCGAAGTTATCCATTTAAATTTCAAACAATTGAGAACTTGGTAAATCCAGATTTAACTTATAAAGAAAGAGAAGAACTCATATTAAATAATGTAAAGATTAACAGCTTAAAAAAACAAATTTCAGATTTTGAAAACAACAAAATTGAAATCAGAAAAAGTAAATTAAGTAATTTAATATCAGATGAATTAATTTCGATTAGTCATAAATCTGATAAACAAAGCGAACTTATAAATATTCTGCTACGAAATGGATATATTGATGAAAACTATTTAGATTATATTTCAATCTTTTATGAAGGAAGTCTTTCTAAACCAGATTATCAGTTCCTCATTAACGTAAAAATTCAAAAACCTTCTGAATTTGATTATAAACTAACAAAAATTGATAATTTAATAGAAAAGATAAATCCGTTTGATTTCGAAAAAGAATATATTCTAAATTTTTACCTAATTGAATTTTTGCAACAAAAACCGAATGATTTCGGGAAAAAGCAACGTTTGTTCAAACAACTTAGCAACCAGTCGCCGAGCTCAATAAAATTCATTGATAGGTTTCTTGAAACAACTCCTAACATAAATGTTTTTATTCAGACCCTTTGCGAGTATTGGCAACATATCTGGGAATACATTGAAAAAGAATCAATTTTTGATGACGAAAAAAAGGACAAATACCTTGCTCTAATTATAAAATATGCAAGAGTAGAAGATATAAAGTCTATATTCAGTTCTCATCATAGTTTTTTAAATCAAAGAGCTGATATTTTGCAAATTACTGATGATGAAAGGAAATTAAAAAAGATTATCAAAGAGCTAGACCTCAAATTTGAATCGATTAATTCTGATTCTCCTGCATCACTTATGGATTTTGTATACAAGGGAAACTATTATGCTATAAATAAGGAAGTAATTGAAATTCTATTAAAGCACTATAAGAAATTTGATGCAGACAAATTCTCAACGGCTAATTTCTCTTCCTTAATTACAAGTTCTCTTGATTCCATGATTCATTATATCAATGCGAATCTCGAAGTCTACATTAATTCAGTCTATTTGGTGCTTGAAACAAATACAAATGAACCAATTGAGTATTATTTGAAGTTATTGAATGATGAAAATCTAGATGAAGATTTAAAGGAAAAAGTAATAATTCACGTAAACACAAAAATTATAGACATCAAAGCTATTTTAGATGTTAGCTTATGGAATACTTTATACAAATACTCAAAGGTTTCTCCTTCATGGGAAAATATTCTTGCAAATTTTGAAAATGAAGAAAATGGTTTTTCTGAGGATTTGATAGCCTTTCTAAACAGTATTCCCAATGCTGAGCAACTTTCTAAAATTAAAATACCAACTGAAGTTAATTCCAAAAATATTTTTTCTGATCTATGTCGTAAAATTATAATACAAAATGGAATAACTGATGAATCCTACAATTTAATTGCAAAATCAATTCCTTGGTGTTATAGTGATATAGACTCTAGCAGCATTTCTGAAAATAGGATTATAATCCTAGTTAAGAACGGAGTAATAAATCCAACAATAGAAAGTTTCAATGAATTAAAAAAGAATCATAACGGGGTGAATATTAAATTACTTGAAAAGTATCCTGCAAAATATATAGAAAAAATAGGTGAATTAAAATTCGATAGCTATGACCTGAAATTAATTCTTGAATCATCTGCCCTGAGTATTCCCAATAAAAAAGTTCTTTATGAGAGTTGTGATGAAGAAACAATTAATTCAAATGACAAGGTTTTATTGCTTCTCTCAAATTATATAATTGAAAATGTTAATTTCGATTTTATGACTTCGACAAAAAGAAAAATTCTTCTTTCCGTCGTTATCTCAAAATCTAATCGGATAAAAATATTCAACAAAAATCTATCAATTATTGATAGTGAGTTCGTTGAGTCATTCATAAAAACACTTGGCAATGAGTATTATGAGATTATTGAGTATGATAAAAAGGCAACGTTAGTTGACGTTCCATTAAATAGACATTTTTTAGAAAACTTGGTTTCTATTAAGTTTATTTCAAGTTTTTCGGAAACTAAAAAAGGATTGAGAGTTAATCATAAAAGAAAATAAATAACGGAGATTATCATGCAATTTGAAAAATTGGGGTCTAATTGGTTTTAAGCGTTTTGCCTCGTATCAAATTCTGTATGCCTTAATTGGGAATCGCCAACTAATCCTTAACTCTTTTCATAAAGCAACGACTTGAAACTATTCAAATACTAATTGATAACCACATAAATTACAAACCCATGAAGCCAACTTATTTCATAAAACAGCTTATTAGTACCCTTGTATTTTTTGCCATCCTGGCTGGGCAGAGTCTGATTAATCGGAGAGGGCTAAACAAACCCTATTATTTTAACTATTAATTCTAAAAGATGAAGATTTTAAGTTTACTGCTGGCATCAATAATTGGCATCAATGCATATGCTCAAAACGTTGAAGTCGGCAACGATACAATAGAAAACACTATACTGTATGATTTCTCGAAAATCGATCCGAAAAAACTGATTGATTTAATTCCATATAAAGAAAATGATTTGTGGGGCTATATCGACCGGCAGACAAAAGCAGTTATCGTATACCCCAAATATAACGGGTTGGGATTTTTTAACCCCGACATGAATGGTCATTACCAGGGCAGAGACTTTGTTATAACGAGTGATGGTAAAATAACAGTAGCGAAAATTGAACCCGAAGACGACCTTATGGTTATGGAAATTGCAGCAGACGACGATTTTAGGGGTATAAGCATACTCCCTTCAAAAGATGGGTATAAGGGATTTAAAACGGATAAGGATGGAAAACTGGCGGCATACTCCGAAATATACCATTACCATACTTCCGGATTCCCAACCTGGAATGTGAGTCCGTTTAAGAAGGGAAATAAAACGTTTGCCATAGCGGTAAATAAAGCAACACGTAAATACGGGGTAATCGACAGCCTGGGCAATGCCTGGAAAGGATTCGATTTTAATTACAAATCAATACTGGTAAACCGGTATTCGAAAGACAAAAAGAATACATGGTTTTTTGTGGAGGGCGAAAATAACCGCTGGAGTTTAATAAATGATAAAGGAGAAGTGAAACATCGCGACAAGATTATGACCTATCCGTTAACGTCTGGAAACAAACTGGGGTATGATGCTTTAAGTAACGACACAGTTTCAGGAATATTCGACTTTTATACGATGAATTGGATTGTGGAGCCTCAAAGTAAGATTAAAATTGGCTCGATTAATTATAGTTCAGCAGTACAGTTAAACACAGATGATCCGAAAGATCGGGAAAAAGCTACTGTTTATTATTGGGTGGATGAAGGGAACTCCATTTATTATATAGATTTAAAAGGGAATAGGTATTTACCCAAAAAGTGATTAAAATACATGATAACATTGAAACAAGTTGACTTGCACTAAACCGGAGAAGTATTTTTATGGAAATGTTTGGCAATGGAGAAGGTAGGAATTTGTAATTTTGATGAATAATTGCAACGTACCTCTTAAGAAGCTTTATCCCACTTTTATACTGCCTTACAACACATTGCCTCACAATTCACCATAACGCTAAAATGCATCCAATGGAAAACAAGCAAGACAAACCGAAGGTTCTTAAAAATAAATATATTCCAACGGCCGAGTTTTATAGCCAAATAATTGACAGTTTACAAGATTATTCAATTTTTACATTAGATAACGAACTTAACATAAACAGTTGGAGTTCTGGCTCTACAAAAATATTTGGGTACGAAACGGACGATGCTATAGGAGAGCCTTTCGATATAATTTTTACGGCCGAAGATGTAAAAAGTGGTATTCCGAAAAGGGAAATTGAAATTGCTTTAAAAGAAGGCCGGGCAACAGATAATAGATGGCACATTGCGAAGGACCAGAGCCTGTTTTATGCGTATGGATTGGTTTTTCCACTTATTGGTATAGCCGGTGAGATGTTGGGCTATGTTAAAATTTTGCGTGACCTCACAGAGAGGAAACAATCGGAGGATGCGATAAAAAAATATGTTAAGGAATTGGAAGATCTTAATACGCATAAAGAGAGTGTTCTAGCAATACTTTCGCACGATTTAAGAAGTCCCTTATCGGCTATCATCGGAACTGCAAAATATTTGAAAGAGAATTTTAATAAAATGAAGCCTGATGACGTTCAGGAATTGCTTGATTTACTTTATAAATCATCAACCGACGAATTAGATATGTTGGACTATTTAGTTGAATGGGCAAGAATAAAATATGCATCGGATGTTTTTACTCCCACAAAAATAAAACTAACTGAATACATTAATAAAGTCTTTGAAACGTTAAACGAAACCGCTTCCATAAACACCATAAATCTTCATCACGAAATTGAAGCCGATACAACGGTATTTGCCGATGGTAAAATGTTAATTTCAATCATTCAAAATATCGTTTCAAATGCCATAAAACATACCGAAAAGGGAGGTACAATAACAGTTTCGGCAAAAAGTAAAGACGACAAAATTATTGTTCAGGTGAAAGACACAGGAGTTGGAATGTCCAAAGAAATAATGGAAAAACTTTTTACACCCCAAATGAAAATCCTATCGGAAACACGAAAAAAGAATAAGGGGGCTGGAATTGGATTGCTGTTGGTAAAAGGATTTTTAGAAAAAAATGGAGGCGAAATATGGGTCGAAAGTATTGAAGGGGAAGGTTCCTCTTTTTATTTTACATTACCCATTGAGAAACCAGTATATAAAATAGGCAGTTCAGAGGAAATAATGTTTGACGAAAATGCCTAATGTAAAGAATGGTTAGAAACTTTTTTAGAAACAATTAGACCGACTTGAAATGCCAAAGCATTTAATACTCGATAATGTTTTCTAAAGTGAATACTTAGTTCATAAATAATTACTTTCCGCTAATGCGGGATAATACCAAACCGTTTACTTTTAATGGCGGGTAATTGCCCAAAATACTTTCCTTAATATTTGAAAGGATTTTAGTATCGCGGCATTTAATAAATAGGAGAATATGCTAAATGGGGTTATATGAGTGTTACCTACAATTTTAAATTAAGAAATTCGGTTTACCTGAAAATTTGGTACATTTGAAAAAAAGAATGTTATGATACTCGAAAGGACAAAAAATGAGATTTTAGTTCGGCTTCCGGCCTATGTTGATCTAACCGAGCTTCAAAATATGCTTGATTTTCTGCAATATAAAGAATTGACGGCAAAATCAAAAGCTAAACAATCCGATGCTGATAAATTGTCAAAATCCGTTAACAAATCTATCTGGACTAAAGTTAAAGCCAGTCGAGGAATAAAATGAAAATCGTAGTCGATTCAAATATTATATTTAGCGCGATTTTAAATTCCAAAAGTAAAATTGGACAATTAATAATTAATGGCTCAAAATATTTTGATTTTTATACGGTTGGACTACTTAAAGACGAGATCTTTAAACATAAAGACAAGATAATCGATTTAACAAATTATACTGAAGACCAATTTATTGATACTTTTCACTTAATTACAAGTAGGTTAGTATTTGTGGATGATATATTATTAACTGATAATGATTTAAATAAAGCAATTGATCTAGTTTCAGGCATTGACCAAGATGATGCATTATTTGTTGCACTGACAAATCATTTAATTGCGAGTTTATGGACAGGGGATAAACGACTTATAAATGGACTTAAAAAAAAAGGTTATTCTAGAACCTTGACTACTGATGAATTATACGATATATTTTTAGATAAGCAACTGACAACTAGAAGAAAAAGAAAGTAAAAACTTTAAGTAACATCATATAAATTTTATTGGAGCGGAATCGCTGATTTCAAAGTGCTTGCTTCTAATTTAGCTTTTAACATCCCGACGTGAAAGTACTTCAATGGTGGTAGCTATCTTTATCCCAACAAACTTATATGCATCGTTATCATTAATTGTAAGTGCGATAGAGTCTAACATCACCTGATTAATTTAAATTGAGATTTTGAAGTATGGTAAAGAGAATATTTATATTGTTGATTTCTAGTGTTGTTTTTAATTTGACTAGCTACTGTTGTAAGAATAATTATGGAGGACTCTTGTGCGATACTTTAAGTACGAGAATAATCAAATATATTCCGGATGGTTATGAAATTGTTAGTTTAGTAAATGGCTTTTTAAATAGTGATTCACTGCCTGATTATGCTGTGATTATCCGAAAACCTAATGAAATGGACAGTAATTTACTGCTAGTCCTATTTCAAACTCCAGACAATATGTTTTTTAAATCATTAGAAAGCAACGAAATAATCTCGGTTAGATATGATAATGTTTTAGAAATTAAGAATAATATTTTACATATTGAAACGGATGAACCATGGCATGGAACAAACAGTAATTTAATAGATCTGACTTTTCGAAATAGCGATTGGATCTGCTTGAGAATAGAGTCTTTTTGCGACGACTCTAATAATAGTTGGGAAAATAGTATTGATTTTGTAACAGGTGAATTTACAATAAATCATGGAATTTACGATAAAAATGATCAGACCCAAATAAGAAAAATAAGCGGGAAACTCGAAAATATAAAGCCTGTTTCAATAATTACCGATAATATTTCAAAACATTTATCAATTAAATATGAAGGGAAGGATTATTATGTTTCAAAAAGGTGTAATCTATGGAGTGATGATGAAATATATAATTTAATCGGAGAATAAACAACTCCCGCCGTCGTTAGCTGCACCCTAAAAAAAATGACTTCTCCGTGAAATTTTGATTAAACGGAACTGCACAATGGGGTTATCTGATTGTTGACTGTAAGGCAAGAATAGTAAAACTAATAGAAATATAAACAAATTGATAATTGTGAAAAGTATGCAAAATAAGAAAGTAGTAGTGTTTCTGGCAAAAGCATTTGAAACGATGGAATTTAGTGCTGTTATAGATGTTCTTGGCTGGGCCAGGGTTGATTATGGACATAATATATTCGTTGATACCTGTGGTTTTACCGATAAAGTTATAAGCACCTTTAATGTGCCTGTAATAGTAGATAAAATCGTTGGAGAAATAAACGTTGACGAATACGATGCCTTAGCAATACCTGGCGGATTCGGAGAATTTGGTTATTATGAAGAAGCATATGACGAAAGGTTCTTAAAATTAATCAGGGAATTTGATGCAAAAGGTAAAATCATTGCGACAATTTGTAGCGGGGCATTCCCTGTTGGGAAAAGTGGAGTTCTTATGAACCGGAAAGCAACTACATACCACTTAAAAGACGGATATTATCAAAATAAACTAAAAGAATTTGGAGTGAATGTTGTGAATGAGCCTATTGTAGTTGATCGTAATATTATTACATCTTATTGTCCTGAGACAGCTCCAAGTGTTGCATTTGAACTATTAAAAATGCTGACTTCAGAAGAAAAAATGACAGTAGTTAAAAAAGCGATGGGCTTTTAAGAAAACCGCTTACAAAATTATAGGAAGATCAAGGTATTGAAACCCCCAACAGTGCAGCTGGCTAATTTTCTTAGACTAAACGTTACCAACAAGCTGAAAATGAATTTATCCATGTATGATTGAATGAATTAATTAATTAGATGTAACATTCAATTATAATTGAAGAATATTCTATATTTGCAAATCATTTAAAATATAAGTGAAACATCCATGTAGAAATGCTACACGCACACACACAATGGGTTGATTATAATAATGTTCCATGTGACCTTAATTTAAAAATCAAAAAAAAGACGCATTAAATGATTGAATACATCGAAAGGCCTCTGTATATTGATAGATTGAAACCCTTTATTGGTAAATCATTGATAAAGGTATTAACTGGACAGCGAAGAGTAGGTAAAAGCTATCTATTAATGCAATTGAGAGACCTGATTAAAAAACAGAGTCCTGATACTCAAATAATTTATATCAATAAAGAGCAACATGAATTTTCTGCAATAATGAATTCGGATGATCTATTTCTCTATTTGAAAGAAAATGTAAAAGGAAATGGCAAAGTAGCGCTTTTTATAGATGAAATTCAAGATATTGAATCATTTGAGATTACATTGAGAGACCTTGTTACAAGAGGTAATTTCGATATTTATTGCACAGGAAGCAATGCTAATTTACTTTCGAGTGAACTCGCTACATTTTTAAGTGGTAGATATATTGAAATAAAGGTATTTGGATTAAGTTATTCAGAGTTTTTGACGTTTTACAATTTGCAGGATTCTGTAGCGACATTTCAGAATTATTTAAAATTTGGCGGATTACCATACTTAATTAATTTGAATACTGACATACAAATTGCATATGAGTATTTAATCAGTATTTATAATACCATATTGCTCAAAGATGTAGTTGCCCGATTTAAAGTTAGAAATGTCAAGTTCTTAGAAAATTTGATTGAATTTTTAGCAGACAATATGGGTAGTATAGTTTCCTCCAAAAAAATCAGTGAATATTTAAAATCTCAAAAAATAAACATTTCAACTCAAGTCGTAATAGACTATCTTGGGTACCTTGAAGCATCATTTTTGATTTTCAAAGTAAGACGAACTGGGATAGAAGGGAAAAAAGTATTCGAAATAGGTGAAAAATATTTCTTTGAGGATATTGGTATTCGCAATGCAATTGTTGGTTATAAAACAAGTGATATACATAAAATTTTGGAAAACGTGGTTTATCTGCACTTGCGAATGGCAGGATATTCAGTAACAGTTGGTTTGGAAGGTAAAAAAGAAATTGATTTTATTGCACAAAAGTCTGGAGAAAAAATTTATGTTCAGGTTGCTTACATGTTAACAAATGAGGGAACAATAATTAGGGAATATGGTAATTTACTTGAAATACCGGATAATTTCCCCAAATACGTTGTAACAATGGATGAAATAACCGAAACATCGACACATAAAGGAATTAACCGAATGCATATTAAAGACTTTTGTTTAAAAATGGTATAGTATATTGATTATTCCTTGAAGTGGGATGGTTTTTAAATATTTGACTTTGAAAATTTGATAAAAAACAACCAGTTAGTAATATGCGGTATAAAATGCAGCTTGAAGTGACAGGTCGTTTTTTTACCTTTAACAGTATTTAACGAAACAATTAGATTGGTTATTCTGATACTGCACTTATTTTAGCGACAGCCTTCGCCAGTAATAACAAACCCATAACGTTCAATAAAAAAACAATTATGAAAGCAAATTTTAAGGATAGAAAACGAAAGGTTTTAAGAGCAATTTATGGAACGTTAAGTTTTTCAACGGCTTTATTTGTTTTTCAGGCATGTTATGGCACAGATAAGGACTTTGGGGCTGATTACTATATAAAAGGAATTGTTAAATCTAAAACAACAAATCTGCCGATTCCCGGAATAAAAGTATCGGTTGGAAATCAGCCACAGTATGACTATACGGATAACTCAGGTCAATTTAGAATTTATGTTTCACGAGCCTCCGAGCATAAAATTGTATTTGAAGATATTGACTCAGCAAAAAATGGTAATTATTTGCCCAACGATACAATAGTTAGGGTTTCCAACGATTCTACATTTCTTAATATCCTGTTAAGTGATAAATAGGCTTACTCATTTTTTTCATAATCATTTTAGGGCAAATGAGGTTAAAATTCACGAATTAAGTTATTTGTTCTGGGAATGTACCCAACGCTGCAATTTAAAGTGTTTGCATTGTGGTTCGGATTGCATTGCAGATTCAAAAATTATAGACATGCCTTTCGAGGATTTCCTCCAGGCAATTTTGCCATTAAAAGATCTATATAAACCCGATTCAATAACAGTTGTGATAACTGGCGGGGAGCCATTATTGCGAAACGATTTGCCCCAATGCGGCTGGATTCTGAGGGAACACGGATTTCGCTGGGGAATTGTAACAAACGGCTATCGCTATAATTCGGATATTCATGCCCGATTGCTTGCTGCCGGAATGGGGGCAATAACCTTAAGCCTCGATGGATTTGAGGAATCACATAATTGGCTTCGTGGTAATAACAACAGTTTTAACAATGCTTTACAAGCACTGGATTTAATCAGCTCATCCAATAGACTTTTCTATGATGTGGTAACGTGCGTAAATTCCAGGAATTTTAATGAACTATCGTCATTCAGGGATTTTCTAATTTCAAAAAACGTTAAATCGTGGAGATTATTTACAATAGCACCCATTGGGAGGGCAGCAAGTAACAACGATTTGCAATTATCTAATTTTCAATTAAAGCAATTGATGGATTTTATATCCTTATCCCGGACTGATAAACGGATTGATATAAAATTCAGTTGCGAATCGTATGTTGGCGAATATGAAAAAAAAGTACGTGATTCTTATTTCTTTTGTCGGGCAGGTATAAATATCGCTTCGATTTTGATAGATGGCTCAATTTCGGCTTGTCCAAATATTAACAGGCACTTTGTGCAAGGGAATATCTACCACGATATGTTTTTAGATGTCTGGGAAAACCGGTTTGATAGTATGCGAAACCGTAATTGGACAAAAACCGGGATTTGTTTAAATTGTAAAGATTTTAAGAATTGTAATGGCGGAGCAATGCACTTATGGGATGAGAAACAAGATTGTATAAAGACTTGTATAAATGATAAAATAAGAAAAATTGCGGACTAGCGCCTTTCATAAATAACAACCATGGGGTATCGGAGTCTATGACCGTTTCAGATGATTTCGGGGATTGAAAGATTTTCGGTTCAATCCAATTCAAAAGTTTATTTTGAGTTTACCGGAGATTGTGTTATCCCATCAAAATATCCCCTTAGTTTGGCAATAAGTTATAATTTTGTTTTTGACCATTTATGATCCATCATGCAGGAAGAGGAAAAAATAATTGAAGTATCGCACCTGGTAAAAAACTACGGTAAGTTTAATGCCGTGGACGATGCGAGTTTTGATGTATACCGGGGCGATGTGTATGGTTTTCTCGGTCCGAATGGCGCTGGGAAAAGTACAACCATTCGCACCATTCTTTCGCTAATAAAACCTACCAGCGGGCAAATAAAAATTTTTAACAGGGATATGGCTACACACCGTCCGTATATCCTGCAGCGTATAGGCTGTATTGTGGAAAAACCCGATTTTTACAATTACCTGTCGGCCGAAAAGAATTTGGAGGTTTTTGCCCGCATTTCAGGAGTTGACATTCCCAAAAAAAGGGTGCACGAAATAATCGAATTTGTCGGACTAAAAGGGAGGGAAAAAGATAAGCTTCGTAGTTTTTCGCATGGCATGAAACAACGGCTGGGTATTGCACAAACATTAATTCACGACCCGGAGCTGATTATTCTGGACGAACCTACTACCGGCCTGGATCCGCAGGGAATTATCGATATTCGCAACCTGATTTTACAATTGAAGCATGAGCGGAATAAGACCATTTTACTCTCATCGCATATCCTTTCGGAAATCGAGTTAATTGCCAACCGCATGGTGATTATCAATAAAGGCAAAACAATAGTGCAGGGCTCTGTAACCGACCTTTTAAATGCCCGGGACCTGATAGTTTCTTTTCAGGTAAACGATGTCGAAAAGGCAAAACAACTGATCCAATCTTCCACCCTGAATCTGGTTATTGAAAGTACGGACGACAAAAACCTGTTCATCCATATTGCACAGGAGAGAATCCCTATCCTCAATAAATTATTGTGCGACAGCGGAATTCTTGTCTATTCTATTGAAGCCAAACGGAAACTCGAAGATTATTTTTTAAAACTCATTGGAGCATGAAGTTCTGGAAAAATACCTACAACGAATTTATAAAGATTGCGGCCAAACCTCGCAGCTATATTGGCATTGGGGCAATCACACTGATTGTTTCCATCATCCTTTTTGCGATGCGCGTCGATGGGGCATTTTTTATTTCACTTATAACCAAGCCATTTGAACAATCGCTCAGCTTCGAAGGAAATATATTGAATGGCAACCTCATTGCGTTTGTTATTTTGCAAATGCTTATTGTGCATGTTCCGTTATTAATTGCGCTGGTTACCGGCGACCTGGTTTCGGGCGAAGCTGCCATGGGAACCATCCGTTTACTGGTTACAAAACCTATTTCGCGCACTAGTATATTGTTGTCAAAATACCTGGCCGGATGTGCGTATACACTTGTAATGCTTCTATGGCTGATGTTTATGGCGCTTGTGGTTGGTAAAATGATTTTTGGCACTGGCGACATGATGGTACTGAATGGTAATGGGCTGGTAGTATTTTCTGAACAAGATGTTTTTTGGCGGTTTGCAAGCGGGTTCAGCCTGGCATATCTGTCCCTGGTGACTGTCGCCACCTTGTCGCTGACACTTTCGTGTTTTTCGGATAATTCCATTGGACCGATTGTCAGCACCATGGCCATCATTATCCTTTTTACCATTATCAGTACCCTGGATGTTCCTGTACTGGAAAAAGTGCAGCCGTATTTATTTACCAACCATATGGTGGCATGGCGTAATTTTTTCGATGATCCAATTCCTGTTGCAAAAATTATCAAATCGGGCGAAATATTGTTAATACACATTATTGGTTTATTGACCATTGCCATTTATAAATTCAATAAAAAAGATATCCTGTCATGAGATACTATAAATGCATCGTTGCTTTTTTCGTTGCTTTTCTGTTTATCCAGCAAGCAGATGCTCAAAATAATACCAATACTTTTCTGCGTTCGGTTTATAACAAATTGCAGAAAGCGAAAGATTATACAGTGGATGCGCATATCAAAGTAGATATGCCTTTTGTTCGTATGTTACCCGTGAACGCGAAAATATACTTCAAACAAAAAGATAAATTTAAAGTTGAAAGCAAAGGCATTGCTATTGTTCCGCGACAGGGGTTCGACCAGGCATCGAAAATGCTGGCCGATAGCAGTTCATTTACAACCATAGTGCAAGGCGAGGAAAAGATTGGGGCGATCCTAACCAAAATTGTGAATGTGATTCCATTGTCGGATGCAAGCGATATGATTCTCGGGAAATTTTGGATTGATCCCGTGCAGAGCGTGATTATAAAATCGCAGCTTACAACACGATCCAGTGGGACAATCTTAACGGAGTATTCCTATGGAAAAGAGGTTATGTTTGGTTTACCTGATGAAATGATTGTTTCGGTAGATATTAAAAAGTTCAAAGTGCCCAAAGGGTTTGTGTCGGAGCCGACTAAAAGCAGCACGACTAAAGATAGCGAAGGAAATGGGGATAAAAGGGGGAAAATTTACATTAAGCTTTCTAATTATCAAATAAACAAAGGGATTTCGAACAGTGTTTTTATAAAATAGGATCTGCTCAAATGATTTTTTGTCTTTAGTATTTTCAATTAGTAATAGTGTTTTGTGTTAATTTCCCCCAATTAAATAGTTAATTTTATAATCTATATATTTAAATTAATATATTACCCCTTATTATTTGGGAGTTAGAAAAAAATAAATACTTTTATTAGCGGAAAAAGACCAAAGTCTTGAAGGTAGAAAGTTAATTTTCTGGTAGGCTATATTTGGGAGAAAGCCGTTGAAAACGTATATTCCAGATAACTAGAAATAAAAGGATACTAAGTTGTTAAATAGGGCAGGTACATGCATAAAAAATCGTCTATACCATAAGAATAGTGGCAGGTATGAGTATTTGTCAATTTCTACCAATAGTATGAATTCATCTGCCCTTTTAAAGCACTCTCCGGTTAATACTAATAATTTTAAATATGAGTAAGTTATTTATCAAAACGAAACTTTTAGCTTTGATTGCTATTTCGGTGTTGGGATTAACAATATTCGGCATACTATCCTATTATACCATCGAAAAACTTAAAATCCACGGTTCGTTATACAATAAAATTATTGAAGGGAAAGACCTGGTAGCTGATATTCTGCCTCCGCCCGAATATATCATCGAGTCGTATCTGGTAACATTAGAAATGGTTAATTCTAAAACACCCAAAGAATTGAGCGATAATATCGATTATTTTCACCGATTGGAAAAGGATTATTATACCCGGCACAGTTACTGGGTTAACACATTGGAGGCTGGAGAAATCCGGGAAAATATGGTAGATAAATCCTTCGTAGCAGCCGATAAATTTTATAAAAAAGTCAATTCCGGGTTAATACCTTTTTTGAATGAAAATAACATTGAACAAGCCTCGATCCTTATTGATACGGAAATAAAGCCACTCTATGCTGAACACCGGAAGTTTATTGATAAAGTTGTTGAACTTTCGAATAATCAAAATTTGGAGGTCGAAAAAGAAGCGGGCTCGGTAATCA
>JAIFLU010000208.1:0-1122 GCA_020048915.1 Bacteroidota bacterium
AACTAAATCTTTCAATTTTAGAGAAGCCTTATAGATAAAGGCATTGCTTCGTATATTAGTCTGAAAAATGTCTATTAAGCCGCATTTTCCCCTTTCGCTAAAATTAATTTATAGAAAAATTTCATCTATAATTATCAAAAAAATTAGTCCTAGGGTGAAAAGGATAAAAAATATTTATTTAATAATACCTATTCTTAAATTATATTTTATAAAATGACTATCAGGAAAAATAAATAAAACTTATATTAAGGGAAACAAACCTGACATGAATTTAATCAAATTTATCGAAAACTTTCCGGATGAGCTATCTTGTAGGTCAAGATTCAAGGCAGTTCGGGACCAAGAAGGAGTGATATGCAGGAAATGCGGCAGCAGAGACCATTATTGGCTTTCGACTGTTGAACAATATCAGTGTAAAATATGCAAAGCAAGAACTACTTTACGAAGTGGGACAGTGATGCAAGGAAGCAAACTTCCACTAAGGCATTGGTTTATTGCCATTCATTTGTTGACCAGCACAAAAAAAGGCTTTTCCTCTTTAGAGCTACAAAAGCAAATAGGGCACAAATTTTATGAACCCATATGGTATATGGTTCAAAAATTAAGAAAAACGATGGGTCTTCGGGATGGAAAGTATCAATTGGATAAAATTGTAGAATTAGATGAAGGTTTCTTTGAAAGTGTAGACACAGAAAAAACAGCAGAAGAAAAGCAAAAAGAAAGCAAAAAAAGAGGGCGTGGCAGCCAAAAACAAAGCACCGTTATGGTAATGGCATCTACAGTTTATGATTTTCAAACAAAGAAGAAACAAAAAAAGCCTACAAAATTCCGGTATGTAAAAATGAAAGTAATGGAGAACATGAAAGGGGAAACAGTAGGGCAAACCGTCAAAGAAAACATCTGTTATAGTTCCGTGGTGAAAACCGATCATTATGCCAGCTACAATAAAATTAAGGAAACCGTTTGGACATATATTCCAACCAAAGTTCCCCCAAAAGAAGCATCAAAAGTCCTTCCCTGGGTACATACAATGATTGCTAATGCCAAACGGACTTTATTGGGGGTACACCATATGATATCCAAAAAGTATATGCAGGATTACCTCGATGAATTCTGTTATAA
>JAIFLU010000208.1:1138-43508 GCA_020048915.1 Bacteroidota bacterium
CGAAATTTCGGAGATAATCTATTTGACAGGTTGCTAATATCCTGTGTCGCTATAAATTATAAAAATATTAATGTTTGCCGATAGTCATTTTTTATAAAATAAGTGACAATATAAATTGTGTTTAATAAAAATATGTCATAGGAGCCAAAAGCTATGTAATTATATCCGAAAAAGGACCAGATAAAATGAGTAAAAACTTAATTTTAGAACAATCAAATCGTTAATATTTAGAATTCTTCCTTGTATTCCATTGTAATTGCTTCCCAATTGATTTGTCTGATTACGATATTTCGGACTCGAATTTTACTACAATATGCCTCAAACCCAATTTTAGTATATTTTTGGCTATCGATAGGATCAGGATCCATCGCTTCAAGCAGCAATTGTCCATTAGCAAGAATAAAGCACTGTCCATCAACACTTCCGGCTTGTATTTTATAAATTTCTCCCGGTTGAAAATTAAACAATGGTGTGCCAACCATGAATTTATAGTCATTTGATTTCTCAATCCCAACTTTACCTGTCCACCATCCTTGTAAACCTGCAACGTAGGCAATACCTCGCTGATCGGTTTCTGTAAGCCATTCCACATTACATTTATATCATGCGAAGATGGTAATATTGTCTGGGCTTCAAATTCCACCAAACATTTCCTTTGAATTCTTGGTTAAGAATAGCCATCCCCGGTCAGTTCCCGGAGTTTTCACCTTCCAGCCATCCATTCTTCACAGCTCATTTACTATGATGTATGGTCCATTCCTTTATAAAATCTTCCTGAGTAAGGGCTTTTGTATAAAGTACCTTCGATGGATCCAAAATAATCCTTTTTTTCATCAATTCAATTGTCTTCATAGTATTCTCTTTTTTTAGAAGTTCAGTCTCTTCAGTTTTATTAATTTGACGCTGGTTTCAGAATGGAGGCTTGCTGGATCATCAGACTAGCAAACTCTGAAGGTTTCATATTTAGTAAACTTCTAATTTCCAAGGTAATTGATTTGAAATTTGGACTACTATTGATAACCTTTCTGGTCAGCTTCATAATACGGTCTGACAATGCATCTCCTACTCTAAATGGCAAATGCGCATCGGCATAACCATCTTCTGGATTACCTTCAGGAACATTCACATGTATTTGGTATATTTTATCCTTAACAATGTCAATCAATTCACTGAAATAGTCTTCAATTGTTCCTGAATACATTTTGGAGTTAATTTTGGCATCAGCAGTTATAAAAACATGGCTGATATCAAATAAAAAGCCTATTGAATGCTTACCCTGATTGCTTAATTCACGAAATAAATCATCAAAAAACGAGATGTCCGTAACCCATTGTAATGCAGCATTAGAGCCATATTCCTCAAAAACCCGTTTAATTTCGGGTTGATGAGCTTTGACTTCTTCCGATTGTATCTGCCAATTCACCGGTTTTTCTCTGGAGAAATCCATTGGTTCCAGCAAAACTTGTTTAAACAAATTCCCGCTCTCCGCTTGGTTTAATAATCGTTCAATTCCGATGATATTTTTTGCTATGGTTGAAAGTAAATCCTGTCTGTTTTTATACATGGTTGATGTCACTGCAGCATCAGGATAAGCGTGCATTTTAATAACTTTTTGTGCAGAAAACCCACAATGAAATCCAACATTAGGAGAATCCGTGTTCTTGAGTAATTCAATTACCTGTTTTCCCCGGCTTGTATCAAAAATAGTAAGCCATTCCGTATCTCCAAGGTTATTCATTCCAAAGACTTGAGGATCATGAGCAGTACATTTCAACCCTGAATTTTTAATTAGGGTAAAATGTTCAATTAGACTGTAAATTTCAATACCCGAAATAATTCCGGATTTACGGATCTTCTCAATTGCTTCAGGATCGCTTAATAGTCCCTCAAATAGAGAAATATAAATTTCAGCCATTGAATCATTTCTATTTTACCTCAATTTTAATAGTTTTCGTATTCAGATTTTCAGACCTGGCAGTTAATAAAACATTTCCTGCCTGTTTACCTGATTTAATAATAACCAAACATTTACCCTGCCATGCTTTCCGAATAGGCTGTTGATAACTTTCTAGGCTTACGGGGTTAGCATTGCCCACCGCTATGATTTCCCCGGGACCTTCAATCTCAAATTTAACCTCATTCTCAGCTTTGGGATTTCTGTTTCCATTTGCATCTGTAATTTCGACAGTTACATAACTTAAATCCTGACCATTGGCTTCTATGCTATTCCTGTCAGCTACCATACGAATCTCGGCAGATCCTTGTGCTGTTTTTAATTCTGCTACTTTTATCTGCTTTTTTCCGTTATAACCAACAGCTTTTAAATTGCCTGCCTGAAAAGCAACATTCCATACAGCCGTAAACTGATTGGTTCGGTTTGTCGGCTTTTTGCCTAGCGATTTATTGTTTAGAAAGAGTTCAACCTGCTCGCATGAAGAGTATACATTTACTTCTAATGGTTTCCCTTCGTATCCGTTCCAGTTCCAATCGGCCAGCACATCGTGCCAATGCCATTGGCTCCATGCTTGTTTATTTTGGTTCAGTTCGAAAGTTGGTTCAGGAGCTTTTACAAACAACGAGAGTTGGTTGGTTTCCCATAAAACATCGCGGTAAAACGATTGTGGTCGTTTCCATCCACAAATATCAATATCGCCGCAATACGCCAATGTCCAGGGAAACAAATGCTCATCGGGCCAAAAGCCACGCCAGCCTATACTTGCTTCACCAATATAATCAAAGGAGGTCCATACAAAATCACCTATCACCCAGGGGTTGTCAATCACGCCCATCCAATAATCGAAAGCTAAAAAGGGAGAAGATTCGGTGGCTGCCATTACCCGTTTGGGATCACGATCATGATCAATTTTATATCTCTCGAATGCGTAGTTATAACCAGCAACATCAAGATGAGAGATAAAAGAATCTTTGTCCTCCTTCATCTGGTTTACGGCTGCTGTTACAGGGCGGGTTGAATCGAGTTTTCGCACATAATCAGCCAATATTTTGGCTGTCTTGACAACTGATGGCTTGTCCATGTCCGGAATCTCATTTCCGATGCTCCATAGAATAATGCTGGGGTGGTTGCGGTCGCGGTAAACCATACTTTCTATATCCTTTTGCCACCAATCTTTAAAAAACAGGTGAAAGTCGAACGGATTTTTACCGGTTTCCCACATATCGAATGCCTCGTTAATCACTAACATTCCCAAACGATCACAGGCATCTAGAAAAGCCGGCGAAGGGGGATTGTGTGCACAGCGGATCGCATTATATCCACTTGCTTTGAGCAATTCAACACGCCGTTCCTCTGCACGGTCATATGCCATTGCGCCAAGGGGACCGTTATCGTGATGTACGCATCCGCCTTTTAATTTCAGCGACTTACCATTCAGTTGAAAACCATTTACAGCATCAAATGAAATCGTTCGAATTCCAAATTTATTTTCGACCCTGTCTATTAATTGGTTATTCAGGTAAACTTCACTGATAGCTTGATACAAGGCAGGACTTTCAACCGACCATAATTCTGGATTCTTTACCAAAATAGCAGTATTGATTTCAGCTTCTTTACCTTTTTTTATTTGTTGAATAGCTTCCTTTCTTCCAACTTCTTCGCCAGTTGAATTCTTTATAACTGTTGTCAGCTTAACAGAAACCTCCTGGTCCAAATCGTTCAGGAGTTTGGTCTGAATATTTATTCTGGCCTGTTCATTGTGTACTTCCGGGGTGGTAATGAAAGTTCCCCATTTTCCAATCCGTAAAGGATCGACAATATCCATCCAAACATGCCGGTATATGCCTGAACCTGTATACCAGCGGCTGTTTTCACCTTCATTCATTACCTTTACGGCAATCAGGTTTTTCTCGCCAAACTTTATTTTATCGGAAATATCAAATTCAAAAGTGGAATAACCATAAGACTGTTTGCCCACTGATGTCCCATTCACCCAGATTTCAGCATTTGAATAGACCCCATCGAACCGAATTAAAATCCGCAGACCTTTGTTATTTTCAGAAATTATAAAATGCTTGCGATACCAGCCGGTTCAACCCACAGTGAACCCTGTACTCTGCTGGCCAACGGCACTTCTTTCAAATGGAGAATCTTTCCCAGGCAAATCTTCAATGCTCCAATCGTGTGGCAAATCCAATATTCGCCAGGCAGAGTCGTCAAATTCGGGCTTTTCCGAACCCACCATTCCACCTTTAAGAAACCGCCAATCGTCATCAAAGAGAACATTCCGCTGAAAGGAAGTTTGAGAAAACAAACTTTTGGATAAAAACAAAAGGATAAAAACAGAAAGTATGTGTTTCATAATTCACTCATTTTAAAAGGATAAAAATATATTATTACTCAAAAACTTCCATCAATACTGTTGCTTCAAAGCCATTTACTGCCGTAAGCCATTTTATATCTACTTTTTTATTTTAGAATTTTAATCCTAAGAACCGTAACCGATGATGAAGGAAAGACATAGGTAAACTCTGTATCAGCTCTGAAGTCACCTTCTTTAGGTGTAATTTTGGTTGGATTAGCTATTGAATTTTCGTCTTCAGGAGAACCGGTTATGGTAGTATAATGACCAGAATTGAGAACTCTTACCGCACCTTTAAGTTTGATTTTTACGGTTTCGGCAACATCTTTTTTGTTCACCACTTTTAGAAGGATATCGTTTTTTAGCGAATTAGTATCGATTGACGCTGACCAAAAACAAGAGGTAGTATTATCTAAAAAAGGTAATACTCGAGTTCCCAAATTGTCGGAGAACAACATTTTTGTTGTTAAATATGTTGGGGTAACAAAGTTAGTTACAGCATCGCTCCATATCATGTTAGGACCAAAATCGCCATGCCCAACCACACCTGCATAATTACCATACCCAGTCCACCACATTCGTTCCGAGTTCTTTTCACACCCTAATAAAAATATGGCATCGTTAATGGCATCGCCCAAGCGACTTGCTACATTTCCCCCGTTTCCATCTTTCGAAGAGGCATACTCCGCAACGCATATTTTTTTACAGTCCTGGTCAATGCTATCATATCGATTATATAGAGTCGATAAGTCATTCCAATAAAAGTGTTCATCCACAAAATCGACTTCATTCCCATAAGTGTGCGACATTTGGGGTAAGCTATTATTTCCGTTATACATGATCTTCATGTTAGGATAAACAGCCTTAACAGCATTATAAATTATAGGGTATCGCTCATTGTATTCTTTCAACATGAATGAATTTTCATTGCCAATTTCGATGTATTTAAGATTATAAGGTGCTGGATGTCCATTTGCGGCCCGTTTAGCACCCCAGTGGGTAGAGGTGGTACCATTACAATATTCGAGTAAATCTAAAATATCATCTATAATAGGTTGCATTTTGTTTAAAGGACAAACAGAAGAAGGCCACCCGTTGGGGACAGGTCGTTCGTTAATGCCAGCCGATGTAGTGTAGATTGGCTCGGCACCCATGTCTTCACACAATAAGAAGTAATCATCTAAACCAAAAAAATGATCGTTTTTGTAACCAAAACCAATACGGGTAGCACCAGCACGTTCCTCGATTGCCCCTATTGAGTTTTTCCAATTCCAACAGGTATCCATGTGAGCTGACTCGGCGGTGCAACCACCTGGAAATTGAATGTATTTAAATTTTAAAGCACTCATTCTTTCGGCTAAATCGGGCCGTAAGCCATTGGGTCTATTCTTCCATGTGGGTGGCATAAGAGTGACTACATCGAAATAAACATCGCCAGTAGATGATGCGTAAATTACAAAACGGTTTTCTCCGCTTACTTTGGTCACACCATTGGCAGTGAGTTCGCAGGTAAATTTTTGCCAGTTCAAACCAGGTGTGAAATTTTCAGACTGGGCATAAACAGCACCTTCATTACCTTCAAGCTGAACTTTTAATGTCCCATTGAAATTTAAACTTTTCTTTGCCCAAAATGAAACTTTGTATTTGGTATTATTTTCGAATTTTATACCCCAATAACCACCGTTGGCAAGTCCAACACTTCCGGATGCAACAGATTTTATACTCAGATTGATGCAATTTTTTTGAGAGGTATTTAGCAACCCAATATCGTTGGCGGTCCAACCTGCTATAATTCCATCTGAAGAGCCCGATTTAACCAAAAACCAGTTATCTGTTGGTTTATTCCACTCTTCAAATGATGGATTGCTAATGAGTTGGGCATATAAACCACCTTGAAACTGGTGATTAAATTCCTCTATCTGCTGTCCCCTGCCAATTGGGGCAACAGCCGCGCCGGGTTTTGAAATATCAATTGTTATGGATTGTGCGATAGATGTAGTCATAGACATACACAATACCACACTCATAGAGAAGATTTTAAGCACTTGTGTTGATGTTTTCATATTTTGAACTATGATTTTAATGGTTTGTAATTAATAACTAATTGAATTGTTGATTACAGAATCCATTGACAACATTTTTGTTTTAAGCACTAATCCAGCTTTTTGCACATTCAAGCAACCATTTTTATGACGTCTGGCTTTTGATGAATCTGGTTCACCTGAATTAGTTGGTAATACTTTATTTTCTTCAAAACCCAAAGCTTTGGCAAGCCTACGTGTTAATTCATAGCGATTTATTTTCCCCAAACCTCCAATATGAATGATTCCTGAAAAGTCAGACGATCCGAGCTCAATTACAGCAGAACTAAGTGTTTTAACATCAATGGGGGTTCTGATAATATCAGTAGGAGCATAAATATTGACTCTATTCTGTAACTTGTTTTTCAAATCCGCTACAAATGAATTACCCCCATCCAAAGGCAGGCCAAGGACAAGAGAGATTCTTACTATCACGCTTTGCGGATAAATCACATTAATTCGTTTTTCGGCTAATGCTTTTGTTTGACCATAAAAGTTTACTGGAGAAGGAATATCTGTTTCAAAATATTCGCTTTTGTTACCATCAAAAACCGCATCGCTCGAAAAAAAGATATATTTTATCTGATGAACATAGCATACTTCAGCAATCGCAACAGCACTCTCAAAATTAATGCGCATTGCTACTTCCTTCTCTTTTTCAGCAAAATCTATATCAGCTATTGCTGCAGTGTTTACTACTATATCTGGCATTATTTGGCCAATTATTGTAGCAATGGTTTCCAATTTAGTTATATCACAGCTAACAAAATTGAAATGGTTCAATTTTTCTTTTTTAGTTTTATCAGAAATAAAAACTTTATGCCCTAATTTTTGGGCTAAAAAAGCAATATTGCTCCCAACAAAGCCGCTGCCTCCGAAAATTAGAATTGTCTTCTCCATACTCTATTTATTATTTAAATCTGAAGTAATCCATCATATAATTTATTTGGTAATAAAAGCCTTTTTTTGTTTCTCCCCGGAAAATAAAATAGAGGTTGTGGACTCCTGTAGCTTCATCACTGATGTCGCAATGAACTTTTTGCCAAACAAACCAGCCATCAGTTTTGGGTGCAGTAAATTTCCCTACAACAGGTCCATCTATGCGGTCGAGCCGGATTTCAATCAACCCATTTTCAACTTTTAAAGGTGAAGAAAGGGAGGTTTCAAAGCTTTGTACCCCATTTCCGAAATCTACTTTTTCAAACAAGATCCAACTATTATTATTCAAAACATTAACTACATGATTGCCCTCCCCTGTTGGTTCAAAAATAGTTTCGATACCCCAGTCTGATGATTTTTGAAAGTCCTCAGCTTCATGTTTTCCAAGTGCATCTATTCGAAGTTCAATGGCACCAATTCCTTCTTTGGTGCGAGGAATGACAGGAATTTTTCCTTCAGGAGTGTATTGAAATTCTTCAACACAGATTTGCCTGTGAAAAGGGTCTGGTCCGTTTTGATGATAGAAAAATAAATGTCTCCCATTAAACTCTGTTATGCAGTTCTGAACAGTAGCTGCCTTATCTTCCTGAACAAAATAATGAAACTGCCAGGGGCCAAAAGGTGTATCTGCGGTTGAATACCCAATTTTATCAGGTGCTTCACCATCGTTGCCGCCATAGGTAGCATGGAACTTCCCATTAGCAAAATTTACCCATAACCCTTCGTGAAAATATTTTGGCTTTTCGAGTGGAACCGCAGGGCCATCCAACTCGATCATATTTTTTCTCAGTCGGGCAATATACAATTCCTCATTCTGTCCGAAATAAATATATGCCGAACCCTCATGAAAGATAACACAAGGACTGACCAACCAGCCACTGGCTTCGGATCTTATACCGGGTGATTGCCGGGTGATAAGTGGTTTCCCCAAAGCATCTTTAAAAGGTCCTGTAGGTTTATCACTTACAGCTACGCCAATCTTATCAACCATTGGGAAATAATACCAATACCTCCCTTGTGCTTCAACACAATCTCCATCCCAGGCCGGACCATTGTTCCATAAGATGTCTTTGCAGTCAATAATTGAACCGTGATCTGTCCATATTTTCAGATCTGAAGTTGAATAAACATGGTATTTGAACATATTATGCCATCCACGGTTTTCACCCCTTGGGTCATAATCGGTATACAAATACAACTTTCCATCACTGAATTGATGAGCCGCAGGGTCGGCTGTATAAATATTGGTAATTAATGGGTTTTGTGCATTCACTTTAAATGCAATGATTATTAATATGCCGACAATACTTAATTTCTGAAATGTCATATTAATTCGTTTTTATTGTGCTAATTGTAAAAATGCTCCGTTCAGGAATTGTGGTACTTATAATGTTGTCAGTGATTGTAGATTCGGAAACCTTTTCACAATTTTTATTTCGTGTGGTTATGTAAGTAGAAACTTTTCTCCCATTTTCTAATTGAATCCCCTTCACTGAAATATTAAGCTTTACATCCGATTCTACAAGGTTCATTCCTGTGATAGTAATATCTTTTCCATCAGGCGATTTAAAAGCATAGATTTTTATGTTTTTTAATTCACTTTTCCACTGTTGATACACATCGTATCCTTTGATTGGTGGGGCACTAATATCGATACGGATAAAGCCAGGTTTTACAAACCTGAATATTTGTTTAAGGGCATAAAACCGGGCTTTGGGCGTGTATTCCCATTTAGCGGTATCAACATGAAGTAACCCGAATGTTGACCATGCTGTATCGTGCTTATGGTAATTGTCGCAGGCATCCCAGAATTGCCCTGCGTTTGCGCCACATCGCAACTCAAGCAATAAACGGCGGTTAGTACGCCAGGCAAATTCAAAATCGATTTCGCCGGTTTGGTCTAAATCCCCAAATTCGTTAAACCACACATGAGTGTTACGATAAGGAGTTTCTGAAATCAATTCCCTGGCAACACCTAGCTGACTATTTCCCCAGTACCAGCCGCCTTCACCTTCATCGCCATTGCCGTATGTGTGGCCGCTAAAAGCATAAATGTGATTTACGAAAGAAGTATCACCAAGGAATGGTTCCAGTTTACTATTGCTAACAGTGGCATCAGAAAAAACGATAAGTTTTATATCCGATAAATTGTGTTCCTTGAGCTTTGTGATGATAGAAGTTATGGCTTTTATCCGGTTTTGAGGAGGTAAAGCAGGCCCTTCCCGTGAACCATCGAAGTCGGTTTCGTTAAAAGGATCAAGAAATTCAAACTTTAGTTTTTCTTTGTTCCTTGCCCAGTCCAGCATTGTTGCGATCATTTCGGAATAGGCATCAAAATCCGCCAGATTTTTTGTACCAGGTTCATTCCATTCTGAAGGCACAATTCCGCTGATGTTAAAATACGGAATTACTCCTTTTGAATTTAAGTATCTGAATGATTCCCAAGCATCTCTCCATGCACGTGAAGAATATACTGAGTCAAGATATACCTGTGGCCAATGACCATCGGATTGCCTGTAACTGGGGTTGAGCCAGTTGGCAAGACCATATGGGTCGAATCGGAACTGGTTAGCACCTAAATTATCAACCAACAGATCAATGGCTTGCTTTTGTTTCCCTTCGTTCCACTGATCGGGATTAAAATTTACCCCAAAACCATCGATGGTTTGATATTCAATGTTTACATCAACTATGGCATTTTTTACAATGACCTTCTTCTTTTCACATGATTGAAACATCAGGCAAAGCGCACTAAGTAAGATTAAAAATGATAGGTAGTTTTTCATATTAATATTATTTCTTAACTAATATGGTATTAAATGAATTCGCTTTTAACGATGAAATAATCGTTTCATCGCCAATTTTCATCGTCAGTACACGTGATTCATTGGAGTTATTAAAGGCAACAATAACAACAGATTTGTTAGGATTTATAAATGCCAGTACATCGTCAAAAGGCCCTTCGGTTTGAAGAAGTTTTGCTCCGGTTTGTACAAAGTGACTCACATGTTTCAATAAATAATACTCATGGTTGTACCGGAAAGTTCCATTTGTTGTATCAACCGATATCAGTGAATTTTGCTGCCAGCCCCAGCGGCTGTATCCTCCTTCGGCCAACGAAATATTCCAATACAGATAAGCACTTGTTCCATTTTTTATATAGTGTTTCATTAAATTCCAGGCATGCAAACAATGCTTCCAGTCGTTTTTACCATCGCCACATTCCTGCTCGGTCTGGTATAGTTTCAAGTCAGGATATCGTTTATGAATTCCCGGAATTGCATCTTTACCCGCCCATTGAAAACCAACTCCTTTGATGTATTTCCCGGCAAAAGGGTCGTTGATGATGGTATCGACCAAAGCTTCTGCCGGACGTTCCATGGTTCCAAACATGAGCTCAACGTTTTGTTTTTCCATTGCCGGGCCTAGATATTTTCCAATAAAAGTAGCCAGTCCTGATGCTGTCCAGGTGCAACTTGGAAATATCTGACAGGAATTAAATTCGTTTTGCGGCATTACCATGGCGACATTGATACCTTGCTTTTTGTATTCTTCAATAAACTTCGAAAAATACAAAGCATAGGCTTTGAAGTATTTATCTTTCTGAATAAACATGTTGGTACCTTCTTTCCCTTGTTTGTCAGGAGGCAGGTTATTATGAAAGTTCTTGGCCAAACTTCCATCGGGTACAGCACAGGCATAATGCTTGTTCCATTTCATCCACGAAGGCGGACTCCAGGGCGATGCCCAAATTTTAAGTCCCGGGTTTTGATTTAAGGCACTTTTGATAAAAGGAACCAACGTTTCGTTATCGTTTCCGATACTAAATTTTTTCATCTTAAAATCGCTTTCCGTTTCGTTGTATGAATACCAGTCGCGCGAAAAATCGTTTGCCCCTACCGGCATGCGACAAATGTTGAAATTTGCCCCAAAATCAGGTTTAAACAATTCTTTCAGGATAGAGTTTTGGTTGTCTTCGGATAAGGTTTTGAGCGAAGTCCTGCCCAATTCATTAAAACACGCGCCAAAACCTTCGATGGTTTGCAAGGTTGCGGAAGTGTCAACAGCAACATCAAAATGGTGTTTGTCACTGGAAATAACCGGATTGTTTTCGATGATCCATGAATCGTTTTCAGTGGTTGAAACCCATTTTATTCCTGATAAATAAGACGATTTGCCATCAGCTCCCAAATTTGGGTTTTCACTATTGGATATCTCGTTACTCCAATAATCCTTTCCCCCATTATGGCCGATCAACTTCCCGGCATTTGCAGCAGGCGATTCAGACATAAGCTTGAAATAAGCTATTGAATTTATGGTTTTGGGATTTTGATTTTCCAATGAATCAGACAGCGGCATCTGAATCAATGGATCAGCTTTAACCGGATTGACATCCAGACGAATTTTTGGTTGTTCCAAACCAGATTGTGCATGAAAACTATTCCAGTATAAATTTCTGTCAAACAAAGCACCGGTAAATTCACCGCTGGTAAATTGGTCGGTACTGTCGGTTACCAGAAAAATATTGTTTTCGAATACGAAATTTTCATAATGTCCGGGAAGGAAATTTACCCCATACCCATATTTATTTATCACGGTATTGTTATAGGCATGAAGATTTTTCATGGGAATAGCCGAAGGATCGCACCACATAAAAATACCACTTTGTCCATTCTTTATCCCATCGTGATAACTGATGTTATAGCGTACAATATTGTTTTCCCATTTATCGGCACCTGCATATTGAAACATTCCATAACCTGCTCCTTCATTAAACATCGAAAGGTTATACTGCAAAATTGAATTGGTTACACCACCGTCAAAATCGAATCCACCTCCATCTTTGCCAATATGCGATGTTTTATTATGGTGCGCATAACAATGCTGAATAACAACGCTGTCGCTCATATATGCCCAAATACCTACCGGGCCGTTTCCTTCGCGAGGCATGTCCCATCCATTATTCATTGCTTCGCAATATTCAATCAAGGCATTTGTAACACCACCAATCAAAATTCCATTCCCGCTATGATTATCCTTTATGGCAGGACATCCAGGGTTATTTTCGGCTACTGAATAACCAATATAAACATTACGAATCGATTTATCGGAAGAATTATCTTTTCCAGAATCATCTGAAGTTATATGTATTCCGCAAAAGCCGTTGTCATGAGCAATAACGTTGGTTATCCGCATATCATTTCCGCCCTTTGTGTTAATTCCTGAGTAGAGATAGCCTGAAACGTCCAAACTATCTAATGTGAAATTTTTGCAATTACGAAAATCAATTCCTGAAGCATTATTCCCTTTCAGTCTTCCTGAACCTTTGCAAATCAAGTTTTTGACAACTAAAAAATCGCAATTTTCGGCTAACAAAGCCACTGAATCGCCTGAAATTATGATTGCCGGCCCGTCTCCAAAAGAAGTAATAACGATTGGTGAACCGAGTTGGCCTGATACCGATTTCATTTTTAAACTTCCTTGAAAAGTCTGTCCTCCTTTCAAAAGGATTATGTCGCCCGCCTGATAAAATCCTTTACTTGCTTTTTCGAGCGTTTGCCAGGCATTTTGTGGAGACAATCCATCGTTATTGTCGCTTCCGGCAGAAGCATTGATATAATAACTGGCGCTAAACGTATTGCAGGTAATGAATAGTAGGTTTGTCAATAATATAATAAATCTTGCTTTCTTCATGTGTTGAGTGATTAATTTATGATTATTTAAAATGATTACCTTACTGTTTAACTAATACCAACTGATCCAATAAAGGTGTGAGCATTTCGTTTGACGTTACTTTCAGTGCATTTAAGCCTTTTTTTAAATTAATTTTGGTAAAAACAGTTGAATAGCTTGCAGCTCCCACATAACCAAACTCGAAATTGGCATTTTCGGGCACAGGGCAGGCAATGGTTACGGTTTCATTGTTGGATAGAACATTGATGTTGCACGTTTTTCCCGTTGGATTGGCATAGCGCAGCCCCACTTTGTATTGGCCATCTTCGGGAATGCGAACTGCCAAACGGGCATATTGGGTTGGAGGTTCGCCTGAAAATTGCATGTATCCCCAGCCCTTAAAGCCATGGTAATAATTCCCTTTTACTGCCCTGAACAGGGTAACTTCTTCCAATTCGATAAACAACGAATCTTTCACTATAGGATAGGTGTCTTTTAATTCGCCAACCGCATTTCCTTTCACTTTAATCATGATCACACTGTGCGAAGGAATTACTGTTTCGAATTTATTTTCAAACGAACCCAAATCCTTGTGTTGCCATAAATCTCTTACCGTAACCTTTTGGGGATCAAGCCCCAGACTTTCCCAGCTTACGCTCATCGCATTGAGGTAATCGGATCGGTTTAGCAAGACTACAGCGTATTCGCCTTGCACTGCCAGTTTTTTAGCATATACCTGTAAGCCAAAATCTTTTTCGTATTTGCTTTGTCCGATGCCGGAATCGTAAATTTTCCGTCCCTGATAACACAATGGGTCCTGATTGATGGCCGTAACTTCCTTGTTCGAGATAATTTCCATCACCTGTTTATCCATGTTACGAAGGTCGTTTCCCAGCATAAGTGGAGAACCCAGTATGGCCCATAAACTAAAGTGCGCCTTGTTCTCTTCGTAGGTCAACGAACCGTTGCCCACCTGTAACATGTCGGGGTCGTTATATGTACCCGGTGCCTGAACTTCTTCGAGTCCCTGCTGCATATCAATGGCAAGTGCCACCGGAACAGGACGCCAGTGGATCTGCTGATCCATCGACAAATCCCAAGATGGAAACATGTCGTTGGTGGTGCGCCACATGTTGGCATAATTACTGTAAAAAGCCACATCATCATATTGCAAATGAATGCTCAATACAATGGGATGCTTCACTTTATCCAATGCCGCACGCCATTTTTTGCAAATCACTTCCCGTCCTTCATCGGCGCCACAGCCATCGAGCTTGATAAAATCAACGCCCCATGCGGCATAAGTGCGCACATCCTGTTCTTCATGTCCCAAACTTCCTACACAACTGCCACAGGTTTTTGCTGCTGGCGAAGTATAAATCCCAAACTTGAGGCCTTTAGAATGCACATAGTCGGCCAGGTGCTTGATGCCATTGGGGAATTTTTTCGGATCGGCCACAATGGTTCCATCGTTTGTGCGCTCCAATGCCCAGCCATCGTCGATAACCACATACTGATAACTGGCATCTTTTAATCCGGTTGAAACCATGGCATCGGCAACCGACATCACTTTCGCTTCCGATATATCTTTGGCAAAAGTGTTCCAACTGTTCCAGCCCATCGGGGGCGTTTTGGCGTAATCTTTGAAATTTTGTGCGAAAACGCTACTACTTAAAAAAAACAAAACCAGCAAATATGTATTTCTCATTACTACTTTTTTAAAATATTAACCTTCAATCCGTTTTGCAATAGGCACCGGTTTAAATACCTCCTGATTTTCGCCAATATAATTTTTCCATTCGCTCCTGTTCTTTCCAAAATCTTTTCCGGTAATTCTTTCCAGGGTTAAATGGGAAAAGCCTGCCAGAACAGCGCGTGCATCATCTAAATATTCGGTCAATATGTTTAAGCCAAACTTACTGCCACTGTATGCCAAGGCTCGTGCCAATATCAATTCCAATAATGCCAACCGCTCCATTACCGGATTTCCATCGATTAAGGTTTTCTCGGAACGATTGTTTAAGAATTGATTGGCATGGAGCTTTTTCAAGGCAGGAAAAGCATCTGCACTTCCCAATAACTTAGCGCCATAACAAACAGCATCGATATAGTAAAACAAGCCTAATTTTGAGGTATAGAAATCTTCAATACTTTGAGGGTTAAATTTTTCTGCTACCTTTTCCCAAACCGGAATATTGAGTTTGCTATGGGTCATTCCCAAGGAGTAAATCAGGTTTCCACAAAATGGAATAGCAGCCTGGTCGGGTGGCATTTTTTTGCTGTCGCACCATTTCACAGGTTCATCCAACATGGGCAGCTGATTGCTCCCATCCAACTGTGCCATTATTTCGTTGTACAAAGTTAACGCTGCGTTTTCATCGCCAAACATAGCCAGCGCCTGGGCAATTCGAATGGCCATTTTTCCCGATGTGTTTTTCAGTGCCTTTTGCAATGCAGGGACGGCCAGTTCGGCAGGAGCTGTGCAAACCTCGACTAAAGGAATACGTTCTTTCCAAATTTCGCCCATTTCCATGTTGGAATAGGAATGCAGACTCTTTTCAGGATTAAACTGTGCGATTAATCCTTCGAGTTCTGCTTCAGTATAAATTTTTTCCCTGATTTCCCTACCAATGACTGTTTCGGGCAATACATCGTTTTTAACCAATACTTTTTGAAACTCGCTCATATTTATTTGTCGAGGCGATTTACTTGTTTCGAGCGCAAAAACAGCGGCAAGGGCAGCGACTCCACCCAGCATTTCCAAGTCGGGTTGCATTCGAATGGTAGCCAATGATTCATGGTTCGTGGATAATGCTTTCCCAACCACCAGAATGTTTTCAAGGGTTTTGGGCAATAAGGTGCGATAAGGTATTTCGATTTCATAATTTGGTGGAATCAAACCCATGCGCAACCAGTCGGACGAGTGATATCCTTTTACATCGCAGTTACTGTATGCAATATGGATCACATCGTCCCATTCACTAAGTTTCATGTGGTCGGTAAGGGTAAGAATCACATCGCCCAAAATATGTCGCGATTCGCGGGGTGCCAGATACGGATAATGATCGTGCATGTGCGCTCCACTGCGCAAGCCAACCATAACTGCCCGGGTATAATCGTGAATATTGGTTACATCAACAGCATTTAGAAATGAAGTTTCGGTAATACCGGGTGGTGATGTTTTGCATAAGGCATACCACAGGGGGATTGCGTCGCCCGATGTTCCAAATATGAATGGCGCCCCGGCAAATCCGGCCACATCGCCATCGCCGGTTGCGTCAATCACAATTTTTGACTTTACACCGTAAACACCCTGTGGTGTGGCAATTACAGCGCCTATTACTTTGTTCCCATCCATTATAGTGCCTATGGCAATGGAATTCCAAACAATTTGAGCACCAGCCTTTTCAATTTCGGCCAGCAACATGTATTTTTTTGCCTGAACATTCCAGGTTACAAAAGGCTTAATCCAATCGAGGTAGTTCTTCGAATAATTGGGTATGTATTGGTGTACCTCGTCCATTTTTTTATTATTCTTTGCCACAAATCCACGGTAGTTTCCATGCCCCCAGTGATCGAACACTCCACCAAAAGTTCCTGTTCCTCCAAAACCGGGATTCATATCAATGACCATAGTTTTTTTACCACCTTCAGCCGCAGCAATGGCTGCAGTTGCTCCACTGGTACCACCGCCTACCACTAAAATATCCACCTCCTGCAAAATGGGCAGGGTTTGTTCCTTTACCTCAAAATACTCATAATTGCGCCCTTTTTGAGGACTATCCTGCTCTTTTACATCCAAACTCTTTTTACGATTATTAGATGCAAGCAATGCTGCTGTTTGGGGCAATGCTGCAATTACCAATGTATCCCAATTATTAACCAGGTAATTGCATAAGGGCAATGCGATTTCACAAGCTCCTGCTGGCGTTAGCAAGTGATTGATGAGTGGTGCCTGCATTCGGGCGCTTTCGTTGATGCACCATAAATTAGTGAATGGTGTAGCAAAGGCCGAACTGACTATCTCCCCATGGCTGTTCAATTTAAATGTTGATTTTGGAATTACGTTTAGTTGATTATCCTTCAATTCCAGCATTTGTGCTGAATAAATACCATCGAGGGAATACGAAGAAGTAGCCAGAAAGGCTTCGTTGAATTCAGGAATTTTTTCAAACAAATATTTGGAAACAGCTATGCTTCGGTTCCATGCTTCCTTTTCCCTTTCTACCGTACTTTCAACATCAAAACCAGGGTCCGGAAAATTCATGGTACAATCGACATAATAATGATTGGCCCCCAAATACCCTTGCTGAATTTGCAGGGTGTTGTCTTTGATTTTCAAGGACTCGGGTACCGTTAACGAGGTATATTTTAGTGGTTTAATCTGAATAAACTCCAACGTGCGTGTAAAGCTTGATAATTCAGGCAACGCTTTTTCAAAACCAATATTGGAAAGACGAGCTACAGAGGCTGTTTGGGTGCAATCGACCACCAATTTAGCAAGAATTGCCTGCCTACCTGATTTGTTGCCAATAACCAAACCCTGAAGTTTGTTATCCTTTTCTATAAGTTGAATGGGATAACTGGCATATAAGATATCGACACCCTGTTCGATTAATGATTCTTCGAGCGTTAGTTTTACCTTATTAAAGCGAAATAAAGTTTGATGCTCAAAAGGTTGCTTATGTTCAGGATCGATGCAGGCTTTTACTACAACTGGCAATTCAGTGCGCGATTTGTCAGGATGATTTACCCATGGCCTGTATGTTGATGTAATTTCGCGACCCAGATAAATACGCCTTTCAATTAGCACCACCGAGGCACCTGATTTTGCAAATTCGAGTGCTGTGGTAACTCCGGCAAATCCTCCGCCAACCACCAAAACATCACATTTTTTCAAAACCGGAAGGTAGTGTTCGTCAAAACTTAATGCTTCATGTTTATTTTCCGCACCACAGGCAGACAATAAAGAACCGGGCACAACCAAACTCGCAACAGAAGTTAGTCCCGTAAATTTTATGAATTCCCTTCTCGAGAACCCAGTTTTATTATGTCGATTTTCAGCCATCTTCCAATTTTATATTTGGATATTGTTTACTTCTTCATCAGTTTCTGAAGCCTTTTGTCACATTCCAACATGGAACGTCCGGAGTGATAGGCGACTTTCCATTCGTTGCCAATGTTCCCATCAATTACTTCACCGTCGCGGTTAAGGAGTCGTCTCCATTCACCCACTTCATGGTTGATCATGTTTTTATCTACAAAATTCCAGATGGTTTGAAAGGCCTCATAATACCGTGCATCGTTAAAAAGCTCGTAGCCTTCCAAAAAGCCCACCAGCGCTTCAGTATGCTGCCACCATTCTTTTTCGAGTACCAAGGCGCCACCTTTGCGCAAGCCATCGCGGTAAATTCCACCTTTTTCGAAATCAACGCCATACTTAACTGCATTATCAAGCAATAATTTGAACACAGGCATGTAGGACTCTTTCGATTTGTTGGCTGCATCCAGCGCACGAACCATGAGCCATACCAGTTCGGTGTTGTGGCCGTATGAAGTGGTTTCGGTTGGGTCGGCTGGTGTTTCACCATCGCGCTCGGCATTCCACGAACGCTTAATGTTGATTGAAGGTATCGTATTCCAGGCCATGTCGAATTGAGTCATCCCCGATCCAGCTTCATGATCGACCATTTTTTCGCTGATTAATTGAATAATCTCGATCAGTTTCCGTTTGTGGAATTCTTTTCCTGAAGCCATGTACAACGAAGTAAAAGCTTCCATCAGGTGCATGTGGGTATCAAGTCCTTTGCGGTCGCCGCCGCTGAATCCATCGGCAGACGGAGTCCAGTTGCTTTCGAGGTTTTCGTAGTAGCCTCCATAATAAGTGTCGGCACAATATTTCTGCAACAGGTCGAAGGTTTTTTCGGCATATTCCAGTCCGCGTTTGTCGCCCGTCAAACGATAATAATCTGACAATGCATAAATGGCAAAACTCTGTCCATAAACCACTTTACCGTCGTCGAGCGGCGAGCCATCGCGTTTTACTTTCCAGCGCCAGCCTTCATTTTGATCATCCCAAAGGTATTTGATCAGAAAATCGACGCCTTGTCTGGCATTTCCTGCATTGGCTTCTGAAGGGTTTTGTTCATTTAATTGTGAAAACCACCAGATCATCCGGCACTGGGTATTCAGATATTTTTCGGGCATTTCAAGCGCCTTTCCGTCGGCATCGAAGTTGGTCATAAAACCACCATAGGTTTCATCAATTGCCCTTTTATTCCAGAAGGGAATTATCTCGTTATTCAAGTGTCGATGCACCGATTGGTAATCGTTTTGAAGATTGTTTTTCATTGTTTGTGATCTTAGGTTTAATGGAATTATTTTGATTCTGATAAGTTTTTATCAGAGAATGTTAAGAAAAAGCACTTCAGCCGGTTTCAAGCGGATATTAAATTCTTTGCTCTGACCGAAATCCTCATTGGTTCTTTTATTTTTTAACTGAATGGGCCATTTCGATTTGATGACCGTTTCCTGATAAGTGTTTGAATGATTGATCAACACAATCATTTCCTGGGTTTCGTTCTTTTTATGGAAGAACTCCACGAATTTTGAATCGATATCGATATCCTGTTCCGGTTTTAATACCGAATACATTTTCCACGATTCGTCAGTTGCCCAGGGATTATAGGTGTCGCAAAGTGCTTCTTCCACATTTAAACGTGTACAGTAAAAAGTTCCTTTACCCACTTTAACCCGGTAAAAAACCTCCTTGCCTTTCTCGTTCAGGCTGTGATTTTTGCAATCGGGACAGGTTTTCATGATGGTTTCAAAATTCCCCGACCAGTTTTCATCGCTCATTTTCAGATGCCCGGTCATGTTGAATTTCTCCAGAAGGTTTAACTCACCGACATGTTTTGTGACCAGGATTTCTGCCGGTGATTCCAGGTTATAAACCACTTCCTGATTTAAAAAGATGGAAGGGGCAAAATTATTGAAGAACGATTGGTAAACCGTTCCGCCTGCCGTAAGATAATTGTTGATGTGCTTTCTGTTTTCGGATTTCACCGCAAAACCGGGAACCACCACAAAGGCTGCGTCAGTCGGTATTGCCTTATTTTCATTGATAAAACGAACCTCAACATGGTTCTGCTTGGCCAGAACGTAGGCATTGATAATTTTCCGGAAATAGTCGTTTAATGAAATTGTTTCGGGAGTAACAATATAGCAAACGGGCAGTTGGTCGGTCCAATCCAGTCCAAGTTGCGCCGAGAAGTCGACACACTCCCTGAATTTATTTGCTGCCGGAAATTTGTTGTTATTTGCGTCTAAAAGTCCCATTTGGTATTCAAGGGCATCAAATTTACCCTCTTTCACAAATGCCCTTCCATCGGTGTGGGGTTTTACCCTGAAGGCTGTGTCGATGTTATGCGAGCACCACCAGACAAAACCAGCGGCTCCATTGGCCCAGCAACTAAAATATTCCAGTTCGAGGAATTTGGCACGTTGTTCCTGGCTCACCCAATCACCGGAAATACCGGTTTCCTGCATCAGAACTGGTTTACCTGCCATTTTTGCCCAGTTTACTATCATGCTGGGACTGTAGGTGCTGCGCAATCCAAACCAGGGATCATCGGTTATGGTTCCGTGAAAGTAAGCATAGGAGTGCGCCGACATGTAATCACTTGCCTCGGAAATGTTTTCAATGGGAAAACGGTCGTCGTAACCAGTTCCGATTCCATTGGTGACCATTCGGTTTGGGTCGCCCGCCTTAAAGGCTTTGTACATGGTAGCCATCCAGTTTTTAATTTCTTCGGGATTGCCGGGAAAGCCACCGGCCCCTTTCATGGCATTGATTTCGTTTCCAAAATCGTAACTGTGCACATTGGGGTTACTGCTTAAGGCTTTGGAAATAGTGGTGACCATTTTAGCCGTTGCTTTAATCTGGTCGGGATTGGTAAACAGGTCTTTCTTTACCCACGATGGTGTAAAAATGCCTCCATCGAGCCAGCCGGTGATTAAAGCCGGTTGAACAGCAATATTTCTTTTACCGGCAATGGAAATTAATTCGTTGAGCCGGTCAATTTTTTGCTGGTCGAATTTATCTTTTTCCGGTTGGGTTAAATACCAAAGCGGCATAAACCGAATAAAATTGACGCCAATGCTTTGCAGGGAGTCCATATCTTTTTCAATGGCCTTAGGATTCCAGTTGTCGAGAATTTGAAACCATCCCGTCGATGGCGAATAATTGGCACCGCTGATAAAAGTGGGTTTGCCGTTAACCAATAGGTATTTTTCACCAGTAGTTACTTTGTTTTGCGCACTAACCAGATGAATGGAAAGCGCAACAAACAAAAGGGTTAAAATGAAACTAAATGATTCCGATTTGCTTTTTAAATGCTTCATATTTAGTTGAATTTTGATTATTTATTTGTTTCTTAATGAAAATCAATAAGCGATTTTACCTGCAATTGCTCAGCTACCTCGTCAGCCTGCATTTTTGTGTTCATATAGAGTACTAATTTTTTACCCGGTATCAGGTCGAAAAAATTATCAGAAAACACATCATTGCCATTTGGAAGTGACACATAAACGCTTTTAGCCAGGGTATTTGTCATTAGTTCTACCTTAACACCATTCGTGGTTTGAGTGGTTTTTACTCTAATTTCAGGCTTTTCAAGCATTAATGATTTTGGCCGACTGAAATACAAGTGGTTTCTGCAAAGTTCTTTCTGGTTTTGCAAAAAAGTTACAGCCAGTACTACTTGGTTCTTTTCTGAACCTTTCAAGAGTTGGAAAGCCGGAATCGAAAAGTACACTTTGTTCGAAAGTGGCTCAATGCTGACATTAAATTCTTTTTTGTAAAGCATCTTGCCCCCAAAATCGAGCAACTCGACAAGGAGTTTTCCCGAAACCGATTGCAAACTGTCGGAATTGATGTAAACATTTACCTTTGTTTCGGGCATTAATGCCAAATCGGTACATTCGGGAAGAACCACAACATTCTGGAAAGCATTCTTCGTGGTATAATATGCGGCCTTTTTCTTCCCCTGGTAATCGATTACCGACCAGCCCACATTGGGCCAGGCATCGCCAAGTTGCCAATACATGGTGCCCATGCAGCGGGGTTTGTTCATCCGGTGGGCTTCGGTGGCAATTTTTATAGCATCGGCCTGAAACAACTGGCTTAGGTACACCACCCCTTCGAAGTTTTTAGGCTCTTTGTAATCTTCAAGTATATAGCGCATTAGCATTTTATTACCTTCCATATCAGGAGCAATTCCGGGCATTACGCTGCGCTGCCGGTACATCATCACCGGCGAAAACAGGTCTAAATCTTCCGGAGCAAAATACTTTTTCATTGTGCTGTATGCCTGAAACGATTGAACCCCATATTCGCTCATAAATCGTGGAATAACTTTTTTATAGGTCTGTATAGATTGAGAACCATACCATACGGAATATAGGTGCAGGTCTCCTGACGTAAGAGCTACCGGCGAACCCGATTCAGAATCGGGCGAGGAAGACCAGTAAAACGTTTTCGGGTCATACTCATTAATTACTTCAGGAATAACTTTTTTAAATATTTTCAGGTAATTATTAAAAATCTCGGCTGAATCGGCTTTCGAAATATTCAGGTTTTTATCGTGCGGCCAACCCCATTCCATCCAGCCCCACAAAAGCTCATTATTCCCGCACCACAAGGCCAATGCCGGGTTATTTCGAAGTTGTTTAACAACTTCAGTAGTTTCCTGTTTAATGTTATCCAAAAAATCGGGATAGCCAGGATACATGGAACAGGCATACATAAAATCCTGCCATACCAGAATCCCGTTTTCGGCACATAAATCGTAAAACAGGGGATTCTCATAAATGGCGCCTCCCCACACTCTTAGCAAATTGTGGTTGGCGGCTACTGCATCTTTAATCAATTGTTGGTATTGTTGGTCATTTATTCTGGTGGACAAAGCATCAGGCGGCACATGGTTGCTTCCTTTTATAAATAAAGGTTTTCCGTTCACCCGAAAATAAAAACTGTGCCCTATCGAATCGGGTTCGCGCACCACTTCAATGGTACGAACCCCAATTTTATCCGATTTTTCATCCACCTTACCCAAATTGTTTGATAATACCAAGCGCATTTGATACAAATTGGGCTTACCCATTCCATTGGGCCACCACAAATTGGGTTTTTTAATGTTGAGTTGAAGCGTTTGGTGGTTTGTTCCTTTTTTCAATTCCACCATGCGTTGCGAAGCGGGTTGTTTGGCATTGTCAACAAATACCGAAAGGGTGTAACTGCCTTCGTTTTGCACCAATAAATCCGCTTTAACCGAATAAGTCGCCTGGGAAGAGTCGATGTTTTGTGGCTCATAATACACCACGTCTATTTTAGCATCCGACCAGGCGTTTAACTCAACTGGCCGCCAAATGCCACAGGTAACCAATCGGGGATGGGTGTCCCATCCAAACTGGTGGGGCGATTTTCGGGTTTGGCTGCCACTTTTACGCGATTCCGGGGTTTTTTCGTTGTGGTTAGGCAAATGATAAGGGCGCAAAGCCACTCTTTTCATACCTTCTTTAACAGCGGAATGAAATAGGATACGTAGTTGGTTGTTGCGTTCCTTCAAGAGATTTTTGCAATCAATGCTCCAACTCCGAAACATATTATCGGCCCGAAGCACCAATGAATCGTTCAGGAAAACGTCGGCGTAAGTATCCAACCCTTTAAATTGTAACGAGATATTTGGCATTGCAAACAAAGATGGAGTAACATCGAAAGTGGTTTGGTACTCCCAATCTTCATTTTCAATCCATTGCACTTTTTTTTCAGTATCACGGTAATAAGGATCAGGGATTAATTTATTATCCATCAAGTCGGTGTGCACACAACCCGGTATCACAGCCTGATACCATTCCTGTTTCCCAACCTGACGAAATTTCCAGTTTTGTACAATTGGTTGGTTTAGTTTGTTGGCCAGCGCGTTTAACCCCGTGATGACAACAAAAAGTAATAGTAGGTATATGTTCTTCATTTACAATAATTATAATTACAAATCCATCCGTTCTGGATATCGCGACAATCAGATTACTTTACTTTATCGACACCATTTTTAGTTGGTATCACCTTTCTTATTGTTCCATCATCATTGTAATGCAAATAATCGACACAGATTGACCGGCGGAAAGGTGTTATTCCGTTCCAGTCGAGCACCTGTTTTACATCGGGATTTATTTTGTAATACAAATCGGAATTGTGATAAAAGAGGTACCATTTCCCTTTGTATTCGACAATTGAATGATGGTTTGTGCCGCTGTTCACTTCATCAAGAATTACACCTTTATATTGGTAAGGCCCAAAAACGTTCTCTGACATGGCATAAAGAATTTTCCCATCGACCGAAGAATATGAAAGGTAATATTTGCCATTGTATTTGTGAACCCATGTTGCCTCAAAAAACTTATAAGTGCCTTCTATGATATGCACTTTCCCATCATAAGAAACCATATCCGGATTTAGTTTGATGGCATTGACCGTGTTTTGCCCGGCAAACAGATAGGCAGTCCCATCATCGTCAACCAGTATGGCAGGGTCGATAAAATCGCGGTTACAGATCACTCCCTCACTGTCTTTTGAAAGCAATGGTTTCCCTCTCGGATCTTTAAACGGCCCGTAAGGCCTGTCGCTTACTGCGACTCCGATATGAAACTGGTCTGTAGGGAAATAAAAATAGTATTTAGCATTTTTTTCGACGCAATCGGGTGCCCATGCGTATCTTTTTGCCCAGGTAAGGTCGTTTAGTGTTAATGCCACACCATGATCCTTCCATGATTTCATATCTGTGGTTGAAAACACATGCCAATCGACCATGTTAAACCATGTTGCAGTATCCTGATCGTGCGATGGGTAAACATATAACGTATCGTGAAAAACCCGTGCCGAGGGATCCGCAGTATAAATATGGGTCACAAAAGGGTTTTGGCCAAACGATAAACCGGAAAGACAAATTGAAGCGAGTAACAGTAATGCATCTTTTTTCATTTTTCAAAAGTTATAATTATACCTTAATACATACTTTTTGCTGGTAGCTGTTTTCCCCTGTTTGAATTTTGAGAATATACATTCCTGGTGCGATTTGCAGTTCCTCTGCATTAAAGGAGAAAATATTTTCACCGGCAACAACGCTTGCCATTTCTGAATGAATCAGGGTACCCGATGAATTATAGATAAAGAATTGAAGCTTTTCAGATTGTTGACCATTGACTGAAACCTTGAAATGGTTATTTGTTGGATTAGGGAATACTCTGAATTTTTCTTCGTTTTTAATGTTGCTGTTTATTATTTGATTACTTGATGTTGTTGTTGAATTCACTCCATATATAATTCCCCGTCCACCGGTTGCTATATAAAAAGTGTATTCTTCCTTCGCATCTCCGGTAATGTCAAGACATCCGCCCGGAACATTTCCATCCATTATTTGAGTCCAGGTTTTGCCAGCGTCTGTGCTAAAATATACACCATCTACACCTTTAATAACCCCCTTCATGAAAATTGTCGGATCAGGATTATTGCCGATAGCCTTTCCAAATCCAAATGTAAAACACTTGTCAACCGTTGATATGCTGTTCCATGTTGTTCCTCCATCTTCGGTTTTTAACAAAGTTGAACCATTCCGCGCACACAAAAACAGGTTTCCCTCTTTGCCAGGCATGGCTTCCATCTTCATTTTATAATTGGCAGGCAACTGAATGTTTAAAACCTGATTAAAAGATTTACCACCATCAAGACTCCGATAAAATTTTGCATTTTCGCCACTTTTGAAACTGTAATAATAAAACTTACTTCCATTTACCCGGTCGGCAACCAGAAAGCGACTTGCTGACCACTCTTCAGTACAATCATTATTTCCTTCGGAAATGCCAGTACATTTTAACCAAGTATTTCCATTATCCATGGTATAATGAGGCAAAACATTCCATCCACAACCCGAATAATTGATAGGTGCCCAAACCCAATTTCTTTTGTTTGAGGCCGATATGGCAATGTTCCCATGTGCCGCGTTTGCGGGCATGGATGCGAAAGAATTCCAGCTTTGCCCTCCATTGGTGCTAACGTATCCAAATCCTTTGGACTGCCAGTATTGCTCGTTATCGCCAACCCGAACTAAATAATTAACATCTGCAACACAATAATCAATACTGCTTGTCATGCCAAAAGACTCCTTCTCAAAACAGGTTGCTGGCAACTGGTTACGGTCTGAAATGGAAAATCCCCTCACATCAGCCACAGCGGCGTAAAGTTTTTGCGAATTAGGTTCAGGCACGGAAAAGACCTGCATCACAACCAATTCTTCCAGTCCTTTCATGGGTACATCCCAAATTGGATTTGAAGCGTTAATATCGTCAGTTTTGAAAACGCCATAACCGTGAGTAAACCACACTTTATCTGCATTTTGAGGATCGAATGTAATTCCACCCGACCAATTCCAGTCGGTAGCGCCTACTGTGTGCCACCATTCAGGGTCTTTTATGTTTGCACTTAAACAGGTTTTTGTTGTCCAACTATCACCGCCATTTGTCGAAAGATGAATCCCTTTAGTCTGGCCAAACTTCCATTGAAAAGTTACAATCCGCTTGGGATCAGTATCACAAACATCAATTCCGGCAAAACTTGTACCCACATTATTCGCGGGCGTAATATCAATGCCTGAGCCGGTCGCCGTAAATTTATACACTTTACCATCGCCGGTATCCCAGGCAGCTGCATAGGTTACAAACAAAGTTCCATCCGATGAGATTGCCCCACAAACTGGTTTATAGTTTATTGAAGGCCCACCGGGCAATAATGTAAAACTTAAACCTGAATCTATAGATTTATAAACTCCACTCCCAGCTACCCCAACAAATATTGTTGAAGAATTGGACGTTGCATTTCCTGAATTTTTATCAAACACAACAAATGCCTGACCGCCATCGGCTGTGGTTCCCGCCGGTATTACCGATGATGAAATTGGGCTCCACTTATTGCCGCCATCCTCGCTTTTTAATAATCCGTTTTTTCTTGAAGCAAAAAACATTTGCTTTCCTCCATTGTTTGGATCAATACTTAGCCGGGGATCATCATGTCGCCAAGGATCATTTCCTGCAACATATGCCGGGAAATTCAACTGTTGAAAGGTATCTCCCTTGTCTGCCGATTTGTACAACTTTTCGTTTGACTTATTCCCTGTTACAATAAAAACTTCGTTTTCATTCGAAGGATTTAAAGCAAGTGCTTCCACATTGTAAGTATCAATTTTCCCATCAGTAATTGGCAACCACTGATTAATTGCCTGATCCAAGCGATAAACACCGCCAACATCGGTCCGAACATAGATGTCATTGCTCTTCGGATGGGTTGCAATTCCGGTAACAAAGCCCATTCCCTGGAGGTTTATGCTTTTAAACTGCCATTCTTGAGCGGAGTTTGAATTGAAAATTACAAATAGTAATAGTATAAGGAATGATAATTTTTTCATTTAGGTAGAAAGTTAATATGACAGGGAAACACTTACGTAGAATATTCTAAAAAATCAGCCTGCTGCAAAGGTGCAGACAGGCTGATAGAAAACCTAACCAATATTGTTAATAACCAGGGTTTTCCACTAATTTGGGATTATTATTTATACGTGGTGTTGTAATTGGCAGATAATAATATTTTGGGGGAAATGACCTTGTATATCCATCAGCGCTTCCAACTTCAAAGTAGAAAGTTTTATCGTTCCAATCGTATATCGGATAAACACGGCCGAAATCTTTGCTGAATTCGTTTTCAGCAATTCTCCAGCGACGGGCATCGTAATAACGTTGATTTTCAAATGCAAGCTCAACTTTTCTTTCCTGTCTTATTTTATCCATGTCGATTGAAGATAAATTTGCAATTCCGGCTCGTTGACGAATCTGGTTTACATATTGCATTGCTTCATCGGTTTTACCCAATTCGAAAGCTGCTTCTGCCATGTTTAACAGAACTTCTCCATATCTGAATTCAATCCATGGGTGGGTAGCTTCTCCCCCGCCAGGTAGTTTCATGGACTCATCCAGAAGTTTTCTGACGAGAAATCCTGTTCTGTTTGCCCCGTCATCATCTCTTCCTTTTTGCAGCATCCCATTATACGACATAGGGTTATTTTCCCTAACAACATTGCCTTCAGTTGTTTTAATACCATACCAGGTTTGGATGGAATCGCCCTGCCATGGCGCCCCGGGATAAAAGATAGATGCATGGAAACGTGGATCCTTGTTCTTTAAAAGTTTGCTGGGATAACCTTTAACATTGGCCCAATCAATTGCACCCGACGAACCGTCAACCATTTCATATGCATTCACAAGTTCAGTGGTAACGTTAATACCACTTCCCCAGAAACCTGAAAACCTTCCTGGGGCAAAAAAGCCATCGTAGTCATGGCCATTCTTACCATTAATATAATATTTTGCAAGGATAATTTCAGGATTTTCACGCTCAATAAACAACATCGAATAATTTTTTACCTTATCGGGATATTTATTGAATAAAGATACTTTTCCTGAACTTATAATTTCCAGCGATGCATCATACGAAGCCTGGTAATATTTATTAGCATCGCCGGCAGGAATACCAACCACACCATTTAATTGCACTGTACCAAATTGTGCTATACTAGCAGCGTACAGCATTGATCGCGATTTAAGTGCCATGGCAGCGAATCTGGTAATTCTTCCAAGATCTTTCGAGGCATATGCTTCCGGTAAAACTCCTTTTATTGCATCACATTCCGATGCAATAAAGTCGTAAACTTCCTTTTCGGTATTTCTTGGAACAAAATTAGCTTCTCCTGCATCAATTTTTTGAGGAACAGTAATTAAAGGAACCCCGCCATATTTTTTCACCATGGTAAAATACATAAAGGCTCTTAAAAATCTAACTTCAGCGCTACGCTGGGTTTTCACATCTTCGGTAACATTGCCTGTTGGCAAAAGTTCTAAAAATTCGTTGCACGAACGGATATAGGTATAGTCCCAACTTGCAAGCACAGGAACGGCGCCGCCGCCATCCAGCAATCCTTTGTTCCAATCGGTAACTTCACCAACCCAGTTCCATCCGCTGGTTGCTTCATCGCTCAGGTATGTTTCTTCAGCAGGGGAAATAGGGGGCCAGGTGTCCCATGTAAAGTTTTTAAACATCCCGTTTAAAGGAGCCCTTGAGTAAAGATTAATAACATAGGCATCAATCAGGTTAGGATCGTTCCATACCTGGCCGTCGGAAATGATATCCAGGGGTTTTTTGTCCAGTAATTCCTTCTCACACGATATGGTTATGAGAGCAATAACAGCGGGGATTATGTATAATAATATCTTTTTCATATTTACTGTTGTTAATTGTTAAAAGGTAATGCTTATTCCACCACTCACCGATTTTTGCTGAGGATAGTACCAGGCAGTTCCAACAGCTTCGGGGTCAAATGGGGAAACATCATCAAAGGTTATTAAATTGTAGCCCGACACAAACACCCTTACATTCTCAAGTTTTGCCTTAGACAACCATTGTTTTGGAAGCGTATAGCCCAGCTGGATATTCTTTAAACGGATGTATGTTGCATCCTGCAGCCAGAAAGTAGAGGTGTGAATGTTATTGGCCACACTTCCGTAAGTCAGACGCGGATATTTTGCATCCAGGTTTTCGGGTGTCCAATGATCTGCAAAGGAAGCAAGGATGTTTTCGCCGTTATAGAAGGAAACCTGAGCTTCTTTGTCGAAATAGGTATTGAAATTTGTGGCACCCTGCCAAAGCATGTTTAAATCGAAACCTTTGAAATTAGCTGACAAGTTAAGCCCAAACATTATTTCAGGAGTAAATCCTCTACCTATCACATGCTTGTCCTTATCATCCAGTACACCATCTTTGTTATAATCGAGATATTTGATATCTCCAGGTTTTAGGGTACTGTTTTTAACTTTGTTAAGATCCTGGTTTACTGGCCAATTGTTAATTTCATCCTGTGAGTTGAAATATCCAAGTGCTTTATATCCAAAGAAACGGTTCATCCACTGACCGGAGTACTGTAACCTTGCGCGGCTTTCCTCATCAATAAACACGGGCTCTTCATAGTGAATCCATTTTCCTCTGGTCCAGGAGGTATTTCCTTCAATGGTATAATTGAAACCGCCAATGGAATTTTTGTGACCCAACCTGACTTCAAATCCACGGTTGTCGAAACTGTTGATGTTTTCGTCAGGTAACTTTGCACCGAAGGTAGAGGGCAGGGAAGCAATCTTTGTAGCCATTACGCCACTAACTTTCCTTTTGAAGTAATCGAATTCAAAATAGATTTTACCTTTAAAGAAAGATGCATCTAAGCCTACATTGTTTGTGGTTGTGTTTTCCCAGGTAATATTCCTGTTTGCCAAACCCTTTGACGATATACCCTTATAAATTGCAGGATTGCTTCCAAAAGCATAATCGCTGCTATATTGGTATCCGGTTAAAAATCCATATTGCGAAGTATTATCGTTACCTGCTTCTCCATAAGAATAGCGAAGCTTTAAATTATCGATAAAACTTAACGATTTCATAAACTCTTCTTCTGATATTCTCCAGCCTGCAAGGAACCCGGGGAATAAACCCCAGCGCTTTTCGGGCAGGAAGCGTGCAGAAGCATCGTAACGGAAAGTACCTTCCAATAAGTATTTCTGGTTAAAAGCATAATTTAACCTTCCGATATAAGAAATTCGGCCGTCTTCATAAGCATTTCCATCATTGCTCATCACTTCCTGAGAACCGGCGTAAAGCTGGTCAATGGCAGTACTTAAAAAGCCTTCGCGGTAAGCATACAGGTAATCTCTGTCCATACTGATGTACTCTGCCAGGAGGAGAGATTTAATTTCGTGTTTTCCAAAAGATTTATCGTAATTCAGCGAAACCTGGCTAGTAATATTGTTACCCCTTCTGAGAGTTTGAGAAAGCGTATTTTTTGAAGCCGGGCTAACCAATGTATATTGTTTATTTTCATGGTTATAGTTATAGGAATTATAACCTGTTGACCATCCTTTGGTGGTTGCATCGTTTGTCAGATAGCTAAAACGGGCACCAGCTGTTAATCCGTTAAGGAAAGGAAAGTTGTACCTGGCACTTAAAGTTCCGTTAATTACTTTGTTGTAATTACGGTTTCGGCCACTGAAGAATGGATCTGATTTTGCAACCGGGTTAGATCCTGCACTGGCTTTGGTCCTGTCGGGTAAAAATGCCGGGTCAGTGGGCTTTGCGGAAAAAAAACCTTCCATCACCGACTGAAGGCGACCACCGTTTGCTTGCTGGTCTTCAATACGGCCTGCAAGGTCTAAAGAAATGTTAAAATTTTTTGTTACCTGGGCGTCAACATTCGACCTAATATTGTAGCGGCGGAACTTAAACGCATCGCTTTTGGCCATACCGTCCTGATCCATATATCCCAACGAAAGGAAATATTTCATTTTTTCAGTTCCTCCTGAAGAGTTGATATTATACTGGGCTATAGGGCTCCACTTCCTGAAAGTTTCTTTATACCAGTCGGTATTTGGATAATTCGGATCAGTTCCCAATTTATATTTTTCAATGGCCTCGTTCGAAAATGGCTGATTGGCAACATCACCCGGGTTTGCGCCAAGATATGCCTCATTTCTCAACTGTGCATATAACACTGCATCAGCAAGTTCAGGAAATCTGGTAGGTGACTGAAAGCCATAGTTGGACGAGAAAGTAATTTTTGCTTTCTCTGCTTTTCCTCTTTTTGTTGTTACCAGAATTACACCGTTACCGGCGCGGGCCCCGTAAATAGATGCTGAAGCATCTTTTAATATTGAGAAAGATTCGATTTCATTTGGATCTATCTGGTCAAACGACTGTTCAACACCATCAACAATAACCAGGGCATTACCAAAACCACGGATACTGATTTCGGATTTATCGCTACCGGGCTGTCCTCCTCTTTGAACTGCAACCAGACCTGGGAGCTTGCCAGCCAGCATGTTTGCTGTGTTTGCTACCGGAATATTTGTCATCTGTTTACTTTCGATGCTGGAAACCGATCCGGTCATGGTAACTTTTTTTTGTGTCCCATAACCAACAACTACTACTTCTTCCAGGTTTTTAATATCCGGTACCAGCTTTATTTCCAAAGTGCTTCTTCCGGCAATTTCAATTTTTTCATTTACGTAGCCAATTGAAGTTATTAATAATACAGCACTTGAAGAAGGTACCTCCAAGGAAAATTTTCCTTCAGAATCTGTTACAGTTCCAATTGTTGTACCTTCTATGACTAAATTTACACCTGGTAATGGTTCGTTATTAATTGCATCCGTTACAATTCCGGTAACTTTTTGTTGCTGAAACCCTTCTTTTACCGGTGTAATAACTATTATTTTGTCCACAAGCTTAAACGATGTGTTCGAATCGTCGAGCAAACTGTTCAGAACTTCTGAAACGCTTATTTCGGTTGCCTTAAGGTCGTACCTCTTATCCATATCCAGCATATCCATTTTGTAGAAAATGCGAAATTCACTTTGTCTCTCTATTTCATTGAAAATTTCAATGATAGAGGTATTTTTAACATTAATGTTGATTTTCGTATTCTGTGAATAAACTGAAGCTGAAATCTGAAGGCTGGTTAAAACTAGTAGTAGAGTAGTAATTTTCATAACCAACACGTATTTGTATAAAGATTTTTGATCTAAATAAAATGATAGTTTCTTTTTTATCATAACTTTGAGTGTTTAAAGTAAATAATTAGCTGAGGATGTCTTGGTAGGACCAATTCAGCAGTTAGTAATTTTAATTGCCGGGAAATGTTGGTAGCATTTTCCGGTTTTTTTTGTAATTAGTTTTTCTTCATAGGCAATTTTGGTTTAGTCGTTTTACTTCGTTTTTATATAAATTTCATGATCTTTTTCATAATAGGTCAAATCGGTTGTAAGACTTAATACTTCAAGGACCTGGTAAATTGTTTCGTTATAAATAAATTTCCCCGAATAACGGTTCACTTTTAAATTCTCGCTTTCGATGTTAACTTTTTTACCATACCAGCGGGTTAATTTCTGTGCCATCTCATCCATGGTCTCATCCAGAAAAACCAGCTTCTGATCCTTCCACATGGTAACCGTTTCGATTTTCGAAACCTGCAATTTAACGGGTTCATTGGTTTTGTAAGGTTTTGCTGCAACAGTAGGTTCAGTTGCATGAAACTGGTTTACTGATATCTGACCATTTGAGCTGTTATAAATTGCCTGCTCGTTGGGCTGAAGGGTGGCAACTTCGGCACTTTTTTTATCATTTCTCTCGAGAATTTTAACAGATCCTGAAATCAGGGTGGTTTCAATTCTGTTGTCGCCCGAATATGCTTTCAGGTTGAATACTGTACCCAAAACTTTTACAGTTAGTTTTCCGGAGTGCACCAGAAAGGGCTTTTCTTTGTTGTGGGCTACATCAAAATAAGCTTCACCTTCCAGAAAGACCTCACGCGCAGTGCCATTGAAATTTAATGGATATCTCAGTTTCGACCCTGAGTTCAACGATATTTTTGTCCCATCCGCTAAAATTACCTGACCTTTTTGACCCAATGGAATAATAGTTTCCGTGAACGAATTGCTGAGATCCTGAACATTATTTACCCTGTTGAACAGTAATGCACCTGTAAGAATAGCGATTATAAGAATAGCTGCTATATTACCGTATTTCATCCATGCTATTCTTCGCAGATTTGAAGAGGAGTAGGTATATTCGACTCTACTCTTAAATCTCAAAAGAGCTGCTTCAGTTTCTTTATCCTCCGTATTCAGAGTGCCTGTTTTTAACCATATGTCTTTTAATCCAATAAACAATTTCATATTTTGTTTATCGGCTTTTAACCAATCGAGCAGTATTTCTGCTTCTTCGCGCGAGGCTGACCCATCGAGGTAGCGTGCAATAATGTCGTAAAAATTTTCCTGATTCATTTTTAAACCTTGTATTAACCCAGACAACTCAAGTATTATTTACCCCACCTTCAGTTTCTGATTTTTTTTCAGAAGATTGAAAACAGGCATGTAAACCTTTGATTTTCCGGTAAATTTATATTTTGAAAAATATGAAAGTAAGTATCAGTATAAGGTAATCCTTCAGCTTTTCACGCAGAATCATCAGGGCTTTGGTAATCTGCTTTTCGACAGCTTTAACGGAAACACCCAGTTTATCGGCAATTTCCTGGTTCTTTAAGCCTTTTTCTCGGCTCAGAAAAAATACATTTTTACATTGCTCCGGAAAATCGTTAATCGCTTCATTTATTCTTTGCTCCAGTTCAAGAGCCAGAATACTTTCGCTAACATCGCTTACTTGTTGCTGATAATAAGACTCAATTTCGGAATAGGCAGTTTTTTGCTGGTTTTGATAAAAGTCTTCAACTTTCTTGTGCTTCGAATAGTTGGTTGCCCTGTTAAAAACCGATGTAAAAAGGTACGAACGGATAGAGTTTATCTTATGAAGCTGATTTCGTTTTTCCCAAAGCTGAAAGAAAACGTCCTGCACAATATCTTCTGCTGCAAACAGGTCGCCAACATACCTGAAAGCATAAGCCCTGAGACTTTTGTAAAAGTCCCGGAAGATATTATCGAATTCGATATCGCTAAAAGCAGACTCGTTGTTCAATGAAAGTAAAGTATTGATTATTTAACAAATCTAATGTAAACTAAAGAAAACAAAAAGGAATTTTAAAATGCCAAGCAACTTTCGTCGTAAAATCAAAATTATTGTTCCCAATATTGGGATATATCTGGTGATCAATGCTATGAATAAAATGCTCGAACCCGAAAAAAATATCACACTCGCATACAATCAACGACTCGACCGAAAAAAAGGCGTAACAAAAAAGAAAGGTATAATTACAACGATTGCCATGGAAAGCGGCGAGATTTATTCAGGCAAAGCATTTATTGACGCCACTTATGAAGGAGATTTGATGGCTGCTGCAGGAGTAAGTTACACTATTGGAAGGGAACCGAACAAAAAATATGGCGAAACCATTAATGGTATTCAATCAGGAGACAGTATTTACACCCTTTCAGGGATAAGATCCGTAGGTGCTGCCAACCATAATTTCCACCGGGGAGTTGATCCGTACATTATTAAAGGCAACCCGGCAAGTGGGTTGCTTCCCTTTATCAATCCAGAACCTTTAAAAATGAATGGCAGTGGCGATAAAAGCATTCAGGCGTATGGTTTCCGCATGTGCCTGACCAATCACCTTGATAACCGCATCCCGTTTGAAAAGCCGGCCTCATATAATGAGCAGGAATATGAACTGCTGTTGCGAAACTATGAAGCCGGGGAAACAAGAACTCCCTGGATAAATTCAGATATGCCAAACCGGAAAACAGACACCAACAACAAGCTTGGTTTTTCCACCGATTTTATTGGGCAGAATTACAACTATCCGGAAGCGGGATATGTGGAGCGGGAGCAAATTGTTGAACGGCATCGCAATTATCAAAAGGGTTTAATGTGGACTTTGGCTTATCATCCCCGAATGCCCGAAAATATCAGGAATGAAGTTTCTAAATGGGGAACATGCAAAGATGAATTTATAGAGGGAAACGGCTGGCAGGAACAGCTTTATATAAGGGAAGCCCGAAGAATGATCAGCGGTTATGTGATGACCCAGCATGATTGTGAAAGGTTGAAAGTGGCAGAAGATGCTGTGGGTTTGGCGGCCTACGGGATGGATTCGCATCATCTCCAGCGGTATGTAACCAGTGAAGGTTTTGTTAAAAACGAAGGGAATGTGCAGGCGTCAGTAAAAGGTCCCTATCCAATCAGTTACCGTTCCATCATTCCGAAGCAGAAAGAGTGCAAAAACCTTTTGGTGCCTGTTTGCCTAAGTTCAAGCCACATTGGTTTTGGCTCTATCAGAATGGAACCGGTTTTTATGGTTCTGGGACAGTCGGCAGCAATTGCTGCATCATTGGCAATAGACAAAGATGTATCTGTTCAGAAAGTTGATTATGCAGAATTGCAAAAACTTTTATTGGGAAACAAACAGCGACTGAAATAGGGTTAGAAAATTAAATCATTAACAATGAGAAAATTAACAGACACTGATTTCAGATATATTTCTGTTCTCAAACATTTAAGGGTTAACACAGAAAAAGTTTTTTACGGAATTTTTTTTGTATTCATACTATTCGGTTGTAGCTCACAAAAAGCACAGGAAACGTATATTCCCAAATATAAAAATCAATGGAATGAAGTGCAGACAAGCATTACTGAAACCTGGCATCATTCAAAGGTGGATTCTTCTACCTGGCAAATGCCTGGCAGCTTAAAACTTCCGTTACCTTATTTCAGCATTCACGAGGGCCGGAATGTGCTTTACTGTTGGGATACCTATTTTACGAATGCTGGTTTGTTGCTGATAGATAGTTTGGCTGTTTTTGCAAAAAATGCGGTGGATAATCAGTTTGCCGAAATTGAGCAAATAGGTTTTGTCCCCAATGCAAGCGAGCCCTGGGCATTAAACCGTTCGCAAACACCATTTCTGAGTATGATGGTGCGCGAAGTTTATGAAAAAAAGGAGCTGGCCGGTAAAGAATGGCTGATGAACGCTTACAAATCTTTATTGAAGGATTATCATTTCTGGACCGATACATCAGCCAATGCCATTGAAAATCACAACACCGGAATTCCGGGGTTACAAAGATTCTATCACCATGCCACAAACGAAGAACTGTTAAAATTCTATGACCAGATTGCCCCCCGGTTTGGTTTTTCTGATAGTATGCCTGAAAAGGAAAAGCTGGAACTGGCTGAAGCCTGGCTTTCGGAGGCCGAAGCAATGGACTTTACCCCCAGATTTGAAAACCGTTGTCATGAATTCGTTGCAGTTGATTTAAATGCAAACCTCTATCAATATGAGAGAAATTTCGCATGGATGGTGAAAGAATTGAACCTGGCAGACCAACCCGATTGGGACGTAAAAGCACAAAACCGGAAGGATTTATTGATAAAATATTGCTGGAATGAAGAACGTGGACTTTTTATGGATTACGATTTTATCAATAAGCGATTTTCCAAAGTAGCCAGTGTTGCTGCATTCTATCCGGTATGGGTTGGATTGGCAACGGAGCAGCAGGCAAAACGAACCGTTCAAAATCTGAGTTTATTTGAGTATGATTTCGGTCCAACAGTTTGTGAAAAAACAAATCAGGAATTTATTTATCAGTGGGATTACCCCGCAGGATGGCCACCAGTATATTATTTGGTAATCAATGGCTTGCATAATTATGGATATGAAGATGAAGCCAAAAGAATAGCTGCTAAATATCTGGATGTTGTTACCAAAAACTATTTGAATCCTGTTCCTGAATCATTTATTTCAAGAAAGAAAGGATTGGAGAAAATGGTAGAACGCAATACTGGTTTTATTTATGAGAAATACAATGTTGTTGATGTGACTATTAATGATGCGGAATATGCCAGCCGCCCGTTTCATGGCTGGTCGTATGCTGTGTTTGTCTGGAGTTTGAACTATTTCGAAACTAACGATTAAAATATTTAAGTATGAAACAGTTATTCATTTTAATTGCTTTGACAGTAATTACTGCTACCACAACTTTTACACAAAGCAGCAAAAATTCACCCTGGATTTCCTATCCTTCGGCAAATGTTACCGAGTATGGGGTGTATCATTTCCGCAAAACCTTCGAACTCGACAAAGTTCCGACAGCGTTTGTTATTCATGTTTCGGCTGATAACCGGTACAACCTTTTTGTGAATGGTGAGCGTGTGTGCTATGGCCCTGCCAAAGGCGACCTCAAAACCTACAAGTACGATGTGATCGACATTGCCCGCTTTTTGAAACCCGGAAAGAATGTACTTGCAGCCTTGGTTTATAACGGCGGGAAAGACCGGCCGCTTGCGTTTCTTACCGTGCAAACGGCTTTTATGCTGCGTGCGGATGCGAATGAATTTGGCTTTGTGAATTCGGATAATTCCTGGAAAGTTTATAAGAATCCTGCCTATAAGGTGATTTCTTATCAGGAAATGCTTTTTGATGAACGTTGGTTCTATGGCTTTTATGCCTGTGGCGGTGGCGACGATGTTGATGCTGCAACCTTCCCCTGGGGATGGGAAAAAGCAGACTTCGACGACAGCAAATGGGCCGCTGCCGAACCTCTTCAGTTTAACGGCAACGAACCCTGGAAACTGGTTCCCCGGAACATTGCGTTTGTCAACGGACCTAAAGAATATCCTGCATTCATCCGTCAGGTAACAGGCGTAAACCTTGCAACAGGAAAATGGGATGGCAAAACTCCGCTCAGCATCCCGGCCAATACCAAAGCCACCGTGCTGGTCGATTTCGATATTTTCACCAAGGGCTATCCCGAACTTACCATAGAAGGCGGGGCCAACAGTTCGGTAAAAGTAAAATATGCCGAGGCGCTTTACGAAAAAGTGCACCTGAAAGCTCACCGCGATTCGGTGAACGGTAAAACCATGTATGGTGTGTGGGATGTGTTCCGTCCCGACGGCAAAAACATCCGCACTTTTCGGCCCCTGTGGCAGCGAGCCTTCCGCTATGTTCAGTTTGTAATTGAAACAAAAGATGAGCCGATGAAGATTCTTTCGTATGAAAACGAATATTCTGGTTATCCTTATCCCGAAATGGGAACGTTTGTGTCGGACAACCCGCGGTTGAACGAAATCTTTGTTATGAGCCAGCGAACTTTGCGCATGTGTTCGGGAGAGACCTATTACGACACCCCTTTTTATGAGCAGTTGAGCTATGGTGGCGACAACCGTCCCATTTCCAATACTTCAACCTATAACTCCACCGACGACCGCCTGCTTCGCGAAGTGATGCGGCTCTATCCACAATCGGAGAACCGCGAAACGGGGTTGTTCAAGTCGGCTTACCCTTCCCGGTTCGACTTCGACATGGGAAGCTGGTCGCTCGCCTGGATTCAGAGTCTGTACGATTATTACCTGATCCGGGGTGATTCGGCCTATGTAAAGCAGTTTTTCCCCAATTTCGAGCGGGTACTTGGTTTTTACCTCCGTCACCTCGACGAAAAAACCGGGTTGGTAGGAACGGTTCGTAACCAGAACTTCATCGACTGGAGCATCACCAAAGGCAGTCTTCCCCGGCCCAACGAAAACCGCGAAATGAAGCAGTCGGCCTTGCTGACGCTCTACTTTGCGCATACCATCGATTGTGCCGTAAATCTTTACCGTTATATGGGGCAAAACCAGAAAGCCGATAGTTGGGCTAAAATTGCCGCAGGCATTAAGGTTGCCGTGTATGCCAACTCCTGGGATTCAGAAAAACAGCTGTTCCGCGATTATCCCGACCAGCAGATATATTCGCAGCACACCAATTTGATGGCCATACTTTGCGATGTAGTTGCTCCGGCTGATCAACAGGCGCTTCTGAAGCGTATACTCACTTACAATAAATTCGATGAATATGCCAGCTCGTATTTTGCTTTTTTTCTGTTTAAAGCCATGCAAAAAACCGGACAGGAAGATCTGGTCCTCGAAAACCTCAATTTTTGGTACACCTTTATCGACAGAGGCCACACTACCTGCGGTGAAACAGGCTTTGACTCGCACGACCGCTCCGATTGTCACGCCTGGAGCGCCCACCCTGCCTACTACCTGCTAAGTTCCGTGTGCGGAATAAAACCAGCCGAGGTTGGGTTCCAAAATGTGGTCATCGAACCTCACCTGGGGAAATTATCTTCCGTGAAAGCCTCCATGCCTCATCCAAAAGGAAAGATAGCAGTAGATTATAAAGTGGCAAAGGATAAGCTTTCCGCGTCGATCACCCTTCCGGGCGAAATGCAGGGCGAATTCCGGTATAAAAACCAGGTTTTTAAACTAAAAAATGGTGTGAACCAGATTAATCTCAAATAGCACTGTGTATTTTCTCTGTGGTCCTCTGTGTATCCTCTGTGGTTCTCTGTGTAACTGAAACATAAAATATGTACCTAAAAAACTCCATCCCCGCAACCCTCTGCCTTCTCGGCTTAACTTCCGGCATGAAAGCTCAGCAAAAGCCCAACATCATTCACATCATCGCCGACGATGTGAGCTGGGACGACCTTCAATGCTTCGGGGCTCCGAAAATTAAAACCCCGAATCTCGATAGGCTTGCCCGCGAAGGCATGAAGTTTACCAGCTTCTATGCGCCGCATGCCACCAGTACCCCGAGCCGAGCCGCTATCCTCACCGGCCGCTATGCTCCCAGGGTAAACAACGGAACCGGTCTGGAGGTATTATTCCCCCATTCAAAAACCGGTCTGGATCCCAATCTTGAAATTTGTCTGCCCCGCATTTTGAAACCCCAGGGCTACACCTCTGCGGTGATCGGCAAATGGCATCTGGGACATCTGCCCAAATACCTGCCACAGGCGCATGGGTTCGATTCATTTTTCGGCATTCCTTATCCCAACGATATGGGTGCCGAGCGCCGTTTCGGCCTCATCAATGTTTTTCAAATAATGCCTCCGGTGCCGCTCATCCGCGACACCACTACCATAAGGCACTGCAACAAATACGATCTTGCTGAACTCCCGCACTGGTTTCTGCGCGAAGCCATCGATTTTCTGGCCTATCGCAAACAGGACGGAAAACCTTTCTACCTGCACTGGGGAAACATCGAAACCCATACCCCCTGGTTTGTTCCATTGGGTTTTGAAGGCCGCAGCGCCGATGGTGTTTATGGCGATGCTATGGAATATTTCGATTATTCAGTTGGCCTACTCCTGCAGGCACTTAAAGAACTCGGAATGGAGAAAAACACCCTAGTGGTGGTGACCAGCGACAATGGCAATATTACCAAATCGAATCTCGACCTGGAAATGGCTTATGGCAAATATGCCACCCTTGACACTACCCGCAAACATGCATTGCGACACGGAAAGGGGCAGACCCGCTACGAAGGTGGACCCCGCGTTTCGTGCATCATGCGCTGGCCCGGAGTAATTCCCGCTCAAACGGTTTGCAACGAAATAGCCACAGGTGCCGATCTTTTCACTACGTTCGTGAATCTGGCAGGTGCCGAAATCCCCACTGACCGTGTAATCGATGGAAAAAACATCCTTCCGCTGATGAAAGGAGAGAAGGGAGAGGAAATTCACGAATATTTTCCAGGGTATCAGCCATTTGGGCAACTTATGAGCATTCGAAAGGGAAACTGGAAGCTTGCCCTGCCAGGAGAAAAAACATGGAGCATTCCGGCGCTGACTGCCCCGCAGCTTTTTGATCTTTCGGCTGATTTAGGAGAGAAGAACAACGTGGCCGCCAAATACCCCGATAAAGTGAAAGATCTGAGCGATCTGGCCAAGCGAGTGGGCCAAGCATTGAAAAACAATGAGGTCTTACCTGAAATTTAAAATCAGACTATGAAACAGATAATTAACTTCTTTATTTTTCTATTATTTTTGACCAGTTATTGCGCTGCTCAGAAACCTGAGAACCCCCGTTTACTCATCACCACCGACATTGGCGGCGATCCCGACGATCAGCAATCGCTGGTGCGACTGATGGTGTATGCCAACGAGTTTGAAATTGAAGGACTTATTAGCTCTGCCGCCGGAACCCCTGGTGAGCTGAAAGAAGAAATTATCCGTCCCGACCTGATCGAAGGAATCATTCAGGGATATAAACAAATTTATCCCAACCTGTTAAAGCACGACAAGCGCTATCCTGCTACGGAAAAACTATTGTCGGTGGTGAAAAAAGGAAACCACAAAAGAGGCTGGAATTATTTGGGCGAAGGTCACGATACCGAAGGTTCGGAATGGATAATCCGTTGTGTGGATAAAAATGACAAGCGGCCTTTGAACATCTGTATTTTCGGGGGGCAAACCGATCTGGCACAGGCTCTCTGGAAAGTTAAAAATACAAGATCGGAGATGGAATATCAGAAATTCATTTCCAAAATAAGGGTTTACGATATCAACGACCAGGACCATATCTTCAGTAACATCCGCGAAAATCATCCTGCCATGTTCTATATCCTGGCTAAAGCTCCCGAAGGTGCCGATAAACGGGAAGGTGCCTATAGAGGTGTGTACCTGGGAGGTGACGAACAACTCACGTCGCTGGAATGGTTAAAGCAATATGTGATTCAAAACCATGGCGCACTGGGTCCGCTGTACCCGCTTAAAACATGGACAGCACCCAATCCGCATGGAGTTATGAAAGAGGGCGACACCCCATCCTGGTTTTTCTTCCTGAACAACGGGCTTAATATTCCCACACAGCCTGAACTTGGCGGTTGGGGAGGCCGTTTCATCCTGAACGAAAAAGGCTATTACTCCGATGCAGTAGATTCGTTT
>JAIFLU010000167.1:0-319 GCA_020048915.1 Bacteroidota bacterium
CTGCTCCTTAATGTTTTCAGGAATGTCGGCACGATCAGGTATATTTAAAAATTTACCCATCATCTCATCATTATCCCATTCTAACCAAGCGTATTTTGATTTGCGCGATGATGATAATGCATTGGAAATAACCTCCATGGATTTTGATTTTTCGCGAACACCAACAATATCACCGCTCTTAACTGTATAGGATGGTATGTTAACAACATGGCCATTCACCACAATATGACAGTGATTAACAAGTTGACGTGCAGCTTTGCGCGATGGAGCAACTCCTAACCGATAAATAACATTATCTAACCTCGATTCGAGCAATTGG
>JAIFLU010000167.1:339-16664 GCA_020048915.1 Bacteroidota bacterium
GTAATACTTCACCTGTAACACCTTTTGAACGTGATGCTTTGTGAAAAATATTAGCAAATTGCCTTTCAAGAATTCCATAAGTATATTTTGCCTTTTGTTTTTCCTGCAATTGAACTCCGTATTCAGAAACTTTTTTTCTTTTTTTAGCTAATCCGTGTTGACCTGGAGGAAAATTCTTTTTTTCAAAATATTTATCTGCACCAAAAATTGGTTCTCCAAATTTTCTTGCTATTCTTGTTACTGGGCCTGTATATCTTGCCATGTTATATAATTTGACGATTTATTATTGAAGACTAAATACAGAAAGTAAACTTAATGTAAGTAATCTGCAAAAAAGTAATAATTATACTCTTCTCCTTTTTGGAGGTCTGCAACCATTGTGAGGAAGCGGAGTTACATCTACAATTTCGGTAACTTCAATTCCAGCACTATGAATAGTACGAATCGCAGATTCTCTGCCTGAACCAGGTCCTTTAACAAATACTTTAACTTTGCGAAGGCCAAGATCAAATGCAACTTTTGCACAATCAGATGCAGCAGTTTGTGCTGCATAAGGCGTGTTCTTTTTGGAACCCTTAAAGCCCATTTTACCAGCAGACGACCATGAAATTACCTGACCGGCTGTATTGGTTAATGATACAATAATATTATTGAATGAAGCATGAATATGTGCTTGCCCACTCGGCTCAACTTTTACAACTTTTTTCTTTGTTGCTGCTGCTTTTTTTGCCATAAATTCTTCAACTGTTATTTAGTCGCTTTCTTCTTATTTGCTATTGTTTTCTTCTTCCCCTTACGAGTACGAGCATTATTTTTAGTCCTTTGTCCTCTAACAGGAAGACCTGACCGATGGCGAATTCCTCTGTAACATCCGATATCCATTAATCGCTTTATGTTCATCTGAACCTGAGAACGTAATTCTCCTTCAACTTTGAACTCAGCATTAATGATTGAACGAATTTTTCCAAGTTGTTCATCATTCCACTCACTCACCTTTGTATCTCTATTTACACCGGCTTCTTCAAGTATTCGTATTGCGGAATTACGGCCAATTCCAAATATGTAGGTTAAACCTATTTCTCCGCGTTTGTTTTTTGGTAAATCAACACCAGCAATTCTTGCCATATTGTAAAAGTATTGTTAAAATTAGCCTTGACGCTGTTTAAATTTAGGATTCTTTTTATTAATCACATATAAACGTCCTTTGCGACGCACTATCTTGCAATCCTCAGAGCGCTTTTTAATAGAAGCCCGTATTTTCATTGTCTTTAGTTTTATTTGTATCTAAATGATATTCTTCCTTTTGTTAAATCATAAGGGGACATTTCAACTCTTACTTTGTCTCCTGGTAAAATTTTAATATAGTGCATTCTCATTTTTCCTGAAATGTGTGCGGTAATAACATGTCCATTTTCCAGTTCAACGCGAAACATAGCGTTTGATAATGCTTCTATTATTGTACCATCTTGTTCGATGGAAGATTGCTTTGACATATATTTTATCTACTGTTCAAAATCGCTTCTATTTTATCGAAAGAACCTAACACATAAGGTTTATCGATCCCTACTGCAACAGGTAACTCATAATGAGCTGATGGCTTTTTATCAGATGCTCTGATTGTCCAACCATCTTTTTCCTGCACAATATTTCGGGTTCCAAAATTAATCATTGGTTCGATACAAAGAACCATATTTCGTTTTAATTTTACACCAACCCCCTTTTTTCCATAATTTGGAACTTCTGGTTCTTCGTGAAGTTTTTTTCCTAAACCGTGACCAACCATTTCGCGAACTACAGAGAAGCCATTAAGTTCAGCAAAACTCTGAACTGCGCTTCCGATGTCGCCAATTCTATTGTTTTCAGTAGCTTCTGCTAAACCACGGTATAAGCAATCTTTAGTAACACTCATTAACCGTAATGTTTGCGGATCTACATTCCCAACAGCAAAAGTATAAGCAGAATCGCCATAAAATCCGTTTAATATAGCTCCACAATCAACAGAAACTATATCTCCGTCTTTTAATTCGTAATTAGAAGGAATACCATGGACTACTTGTGAATTTATGGAGGTACAAAGTGTTTTTGAATATCCGTTGTATCCTAAAAATCCGGGGATGCCATTCTTTGACCTAATGTATTTTTCAGCTATAGAATCTAAATCTAAAGTTGTAATACCAGGCTTTATTATTCCGGCTAATTCCGCAAGAGTATCAAGAACAAGCTGATTGCTCAACTTAATTAATTCAATCTCTTGATCGGTTTTAATAATTATCATCAAAGAACTTGTTTTGAATACTTCAATTAAACTGAAGCACCAGTACCACTTCTTCCTTTAATCCTTCCAGATTTTAACAATCCATCGTAGTGGCGCATTAATAAATGGCTTTCAATTTGCTGCAATGTATCAAGAACTACACCTACTAATATTAATAAAGTAGTACCTCCGTAGAATTGAGCAAACTGTGAACCTATCCCAAATTGATGTGCTATTGCAGGAAGTATTGCTACAAAAGCAAGAAAAAGAGAACCAGGAAGGGTAATTCGTGACATTATTGTATCCAAAAACTCGACAGTTTTTTTACCAGGCTTAACACCAGGAATAAAACCACCATTTTTCTTCATATCTTCAGCCATCTGCGTTGGATTTATTGTAATAGCAGTATAAAAATACGTGAATATTACAATTAAAAAAGCAAATGTTAAATTATACCATATTCCATTGAAATCGGCAAAAGCTGCTGCAACTCCTCTTAAAGAATCGGCACTTGAAAAACCCATTACTGTAACAGGTATGAACATCAAAGCCTGAGCAAAAATAATGGGCATTACACCGGCAGCATTCACCTTTAGAGGAATATACTGACGTACACCTCCATATTGTTTGTTACCAACAATTCTTTTCGCATATTGAACAGGTATTTTTCTTGTGCCCTGAACAAGCAATATCGAGACTACAAATACTAAGAATAAGAATACAATTTCTAAAAGAAATGCAACCATTCCACCTCCCATACTTTCTAACCGAGCAGCAAATTCAGATGTTGCAGCGAATGGTAATCTGGCAATAATCCCAATCATAATGATAAGTGAGATACCATTCCCAATTCCTTTATCTGTAATTTTTTCTCCAAGCCACATTACAAACATCGTTCCTCCAGTTAAGCAGAACATTGCCATAATTGTAAATAAGCTTCCTTTAATTAAAAATGCTGTTTCGGGTATTTGTGCATGAAGGTTAGCCAAGTAACTAGGAGCTTGTATCAAAAGAATCCCAACTGTTAGATATCTAGTAATCTGATTCATTTTCCTTCTTCCACTTTCACCTTCTTTTTGTAACCTTTGAAAGAATGGAACTGCAATTCCAAGCAACTGTACAACTATTGAGGCTGAAATATACGGCATAATTCCCAATGCAAAAACTGATGCATTTGAAAAAGCTCCTCCGGAAAACATATCCAATAATCCTAATACACCTTCTTTGGTTTGATTTTGCAAATCAGAATCAATTAATTGTGTAGGATCTATCCCTGGCAGAGTGATAAATGACCCCAATCGATAAACTACAATAATGAACAAAGTATAAAGAATCCTTGTCCAGAGTTCTTCGATTTTGATAATATTCTTGATAGTATTTATAAAAGCCTTCATTCAATTATATTTTAACTGCGGTTCCACTAAGGGCTTCGATAGCATCCTTTGCTTTTTTCGAAAAAGAGTGCGCTTTAACTTCAATTTTCTGGGTCAATTCGCCATTGCCAAGAATTTTAACAGGTTTATTTTTGGGAGCAAGACCTGCATCTTTCAATACTTGTTCATCCAAAATTGTAATTCCAGTTTTCTTGACAAATTCTTCAAGCGTAGATAAGTTTATACCTTTATATTCTACACGAAAATGATTCTTAAACCCGAATTTTGGTAAACGTCTTTGAATAGGCATTTGACCACCTTCAAATCCAATTTTCTTGGAATATCCGGAAATAGCTTTTTGGCCCTTGTGACCTTTTGTAGAGGTACCTCCTCTTCCGCTGCCCTGACCGCGTCCTAAACGTTTACCTTCATTTTTAACCGACCCGAAAGCTGGTTTTAGTGTACTTAAGTCCATATTAATATCTTTATCTGAATCTTATTCTTCAACTGAAACTAAATGCAAAACTTTACGAACCATACCCTTAATTTGAGGAGTGCTTTCATGTACAGCACTACTATCTACTTTGCCTATTCCAAGAGCAACAAGGGTTGCTTTCACTCTTTTATTGCACCCACTAGTGCTTTTAACCAATGTTATTTTAATTGTGGACATATCTTTACAATCTTTTATCCGTTAAATACCCTGTTAAGATTAATCCCTCTTTGCTGAGCCACTGTAAAAGCATCGCGCATTTGAGTCAAAGCTTCAAAAGTCGCTTTTACTAAATTGTGAGGATTAGAAGATCCTTTAGATTTTGCTAATACGTCTCTGATTCCAACACTTTCGAGCACTGCACGCATAGCACCACCAGCTTTTACTCCTGTACCACTTGAAGCAGGTTTCAGGAAAACAAGCGCTCCACCAAATTTAGCCAGTTGTTCGTGAGGTATAGTATTTTTAAAGATAGGAACTTTAATTAAGTTTTTCTTAGCATCTTCAATACCCTTAGATATCGCAGTTGTTACTTCATTTGCTTTACCAAGTCCGTAACCAACTATACCATTCTCATTTCCAACAACAACAATCGCGGAGAAACTAAATGTACGTCCACCCTTAGTAACTTTTGTTACTCTTTGGATGCTAACCAGCCTGTCCTTTAATTCAAGATCGGTAGTCTTAACTTTTCTGATACTTGTCGACATAATTTTTTAGAATTTAAGTCCACCTTCGCGGGCGGCGTCTGCTAGTGATTTAACTCTACCGTGGTATAAATAACCGTTACGATCGAACACAACGGATGAAATTCCTTTTTCGAGCGATTTTTCAGCCGCTAATTTACCAACAGCTTTTGCCTGATCAATTTTATTCAAGCCTTTTATTTGTTCTGCTAATTCTTTATTTTTCGAAGAAACAGCAAGTACTGTTTTTCCTGAAATATCATCAATAAGTTGAACATATATTCCTTTATTACTTCTGAAAACCGACATCCTGAGAGTTTCGGCTGAACCAGAAATAGTTTTCCTAATTCTTTTTTTGATGCGTTCTCTTCTTTCCCGCGTTGTTAAAGCCATGACATTTAATAATTAATGTTATTTAGCACCAGCTGATTTTCCAGCTTTTCTACGAATAGATTCGTTAACAAATTTGATACCTTTACCTTTATATGGTTCAGGTTCTCTTAACGATCTTATTTTTGCAGCAACCTGACCTATTAACTGCTTGTCGTGACAAGTTAAGGTAATAATAGGATTAGCGCGCTTTTCGGTTAGAGTTTCAACCTTTACCTCAGCAGGTAAAGACATGATAACATCATGAGAATATCCAAGATTTAACTCTAAAATTTGTCCTTTGGCTTCTGCACGATAACCAACACCAACTAATTCTTGTTTAATTTGATATCCCTGAGATACTCCTATTACCATATTATTAAGAAGCGATCTATAAAGCCCGTGTAAAGCACGATGACGCTTTCCGTCAGTAGGACGAGTAATGGTTAGAATTCCGTTGTCGATATTTAATTTAATATCCGGATCAACATTTTGTTTTAATTCTCCGAGTGGTCCTTTAACAGTAGCTACATTATCTTTGCTTACTGAAATAGTTACTTTTTCAGGAATGGAAATGGGTAATTTACCTATACGTGACATTTAATTTCCTCCGTGCGATTAATAAACGTAACATACTACTTCTCCCCCAATATTCCTCATCTTGGCTTCTTTATTGGTCATAAGACCTTGGGAGGTTGATACTATTGCAATGCCAAGTCCGTTAAGTATGCGCGGCAAATCTTCATGACCAGCATATTTACGCAAACCAGGTTTACTAATACGCTGAATTTCTTTTATTGCAGGCACTTTTGTTTCGGGATGATACTTTAAGGCTATTTTTATTATACCTTGAGGACCTTCATCTTCGAATTTATAGTTCAGAATATACCCCTTTTCAAACAATATTTTGGTAATATTCTTTTTCATATTCGATGCAGGAACTTCAACAACTTTATGTTTGGCTTTTAAACCGTTCCTTATTCTTGTTAATAAATCGGCGATTGGATCAGTCATTATCTGATATATTATTATTTTTTAAAATTATTACCAACTTGCTTTTTTAACTCCTGGAATAAGTCCCTGAGAAGCCATTTCTCTGAAAGTTATTCTGCTTACTCCAAATTGGCGTATGAATCCTCTTGGACGACCGGTGATTAAACACCTGTTTCTCAAACGAATCTTACTAGAGTTTTTAGGTAATTGGCTTAAGCCGGCATAATCACCTTCCGCTTTTAACTTGGCCCGTTTTACAGCAAATTTTTCTATTAATTTAGCACGCTTCACTTCGCGAGCCTTCATTGATTCTTTGGCCATGCTTAGATCTTTTTGAGGTTTTTAAATGGTAATCCGAATTCCCTAAGTAAAGAAAACCCTTCTTCGTCAGAATTTGCAGTTGTGATAAAGGAAATTTCCATTCCTAAGATTTTGGAAATTTTATCAATATCTATTTCAGGGAATATGATTTGTTCAGTAATACCTAACGTATAGTTTCCACGGCCATCCATTTTATTATTGATGCCTTTAAAATCTCTGATACGAGGTAATGATGCACTAACTAAACGTTCTAAAAATTCATACATCCTATCTTGACGTAAGGTAACTTTTACCCCAATGGCAGCACCTTTACGTAATTTGAAGTTTGAAATATCCTTTCTGGACACAGTTGCAACAGCTTTTTGACCAGAAATGTTTGTCAGCTCAGTAAGAGCAGTTTCAACTATTTTTTTGTCGGCAGTTGCCTGTCCAATCCCTTGGTTAATCACAATTTTGGTTAACCGGGGTACCTGCATCACTGATTTATAATTAAATTCCTTCATCAGTGCAGGAATTACCTCTTCCTTATACTTTGTCTTAAGGTTGGGAATGTATTTCATTATTTAATCTCCTCCCCTGATTTTTTTGCGTACCGTACCATTTTATTTTTATCGTTAAGTCTCCTTCCAATTCTGGTTGGCTTTCCAGAAGCTGGGTCAAGTACATTCAGATTTGAAATATGTACCGGAGCTTCTTTTTTAATGATTCCACCTTGTGGATGCTTAGAAGTAGGTTTGGTACTCTTTGATACCATATTTATACCTTCTACGATAGCTTTATTATCGCTGGCTAAAACTTCTAATACCCTTCCTTGCTGGCCTTTATTGTCTCCTGAATTAACAAAGACAACATCTCCTTTTTTAATATGTAATTTCTGGCTCATGTTTCGAGTATTTTTTTATAGCACTTCAGGTGCTAAAGAAATTATTTTCATAAAGGTATCGCGCAATTCACGAGCTACTGGACCAAATATACGTGTTCCACGTAATTCTTCCTGAGCGTTGAGAAGAACAACAGCATTGTCGTCAAACCGAATGTATGAACCATCAGCACGGCGAACTTCCTTTTTTGTACGAACAATTACTGCTTTGCTCACAGCACCTTTTTTAATATCACCCGAAGGTATAGCACTTTTCACCGAAACGATAATTTTATCGCCCAATGATGCGTACTTTTTACGTGTTCCACCAAGTACACGAATACATAAAACTTCCTTGGCGCCGCTGTTATCTGCAACAGACAATCTACTTTCTTGCTGTATCATGGTTATTTAACTCTTTCTATGATTTCAACCAACCTCCATCTCTTCAGCTTGCTAAGAGGTCTTGTTTCCATAATTTTAACTGTATCGCCAATATTGCAAGTATTAGTTTCATCGTGGGCATAAAACTTTGAAGTTCTATTCACGAATTTCCCGTACATCGGATGTTTCACTTTACGCTTCACCGCAATAACAATGGTATTGTCCATTTTATTACTTACAACGATTCCTGTACGTTCTTTTCTAAGATTTCTGGTTTCCATGTTGTGTCTTAACTTTTCTTCGATTCAGCAATTTGACGCATACGTAACTCGCTAAGTAATCTTGCAACATCTCTCCTTGCTTTTCGAATCTTTAAAGGATTATCAAGTGGAGAAATTGTATGATTCAATTTCATTTTATATAGTGCTGCCTTTTCTCCTTCAATTCGTTCCAGCAATTCTTTTGGTGCTAGATCTTTTATTTCGGCCTGTTTCATTTTTTAAGCTATTATCAGATTTGTTCAGCGTAATCGTGACGTACTATAAATTTTGTTTTTACAGGAAGTTTCTGTGCAGCTAAACGAAGTGCTTCTTTCGCTATTTCAAAGGAAACTCCTTCTGCTTCAATAATAATTCTTCCAGGAGTAATTGGTGCAACAAATCCTTCAGGTGCACCTTTTCCTTTACCCATACGAACTTCAGCAGGTTTTTTAGTTATTGGTTTATCCGGAAATATTCGAATCCAAATTTGTCCTTCACGTTTCATATAACGAGTTACGGCCTGACGAGCAGCTTCAAGCTGTCTACCGGTAATCCAGGCATATTCCATGGTTTTAATTCCAAACGATCCGAAAGATAGTTCATGCCCACGTTGAGCATTTCCTTTCATCTTCCCCTTTTGTTGCCTTCTATACTTTGTTTTCTTTGGTTGTAACATCTCTAAGGAAATTATACTATTACGTTACCTTTTATTTTTCTTTTTAAACCCTTGTTTTGGTTTTGCAGCCATTAATCCAACATTTGGTGAGAGATCTCTTACTCCAAACACTTCACCATTACAAATCCAAACTTTAACTCCAATTTGTCCAACTTTAGTAAGCGCTTCTCCAAGTGCATAATCAATATCAGCTCTAAAAGTATGTAGTGGAATTCTTCCTTCTTTGTACATTTCGGAACGCGCCATTTCAGCACCTCCTAAACGACCCGAAACAATAACCTTAATACCCTCTGCGCCCATTCTGATTGTAGATGCAATTGCCATTTTAATAGCTCTTCTGTATGAAATCTTACCTTCAATCTGACGGGCAATATTGCTGGCTACAATGGTAGCATCAAGTTCAGGACGTTTTACTTCAAATATATTGATCTGAACTTCCTTACTGGTAATCTTTTTTAATTCTTCTTTCAATTTATCAACTTCCTGACCACCTTTTCCAATAATAATTCCAGGGCGTGCAGTGTTAACAGTAACGGTTATTAACTTTAAAGTTCTTTCAATGATAATTTTCGAAACGCTTGCTTTAGCTAAACGGGCATTTAAATATTCCCTAATTTTATAGTCTTCTACAAGTTTGCTGGCAAAGGTTCGTCCTCCGTACCAGTTGGAATCCCATCCTTTAATAATACCTAAGCGGTTCGATATTGGATTAACTTTCTGTCCCATTAGTGATTAATTATTTGTTAGGTTAACTGGTGCATTGTCGATAAAAAGGGTAACATGATTGGATCTTTTCTTAACCCTGTATGCGCGTCCCTGAGGAGCTGTTTTCATCCTTTTTAACATGGTACCTCCATCTACAAATACTTCACTAACAACAAGGTTAGCAGTTTCAATGCGGTCACCTTCATTCTTTTGTTGCCAATTTGCTATTGCTGATCTGAGTAACTTTTCAACATTTTCCGAAGCATCCTTATTAGAAAACTTCAATATGTCAAGAGCTCTGTTAATTTCAACTCCACGAATCATATCAACAACATATCTCATTTTGCGGGGTGAGGTAGGACAATTCTTAAGAACTGCGTAGTATTTAGCTTTCAGTTCTTCTTTCCTTTTCTCGGCGCTTAGTCTTTTTCTTGCTCCCATTTTTAATAGTTCTTTATATCAGGGATTAATTATTTATCACCTTTTCTGTTTCCTGAGTGACCACGGAATGTACGGGTTGGTGCAAATTCACCAAGTTTATGACCTACCATATTTTCGGTAACATATACAGGGATGAATTTATTACCGTTATGCACAGCAATAGTATGTCCAACAAAATCCGGGGATATCATTGAGCGACGTGCCCAGGTTTTTACGACTGCTTTTTTTTCCGCATCGTTCAATTTTGAAACTTTACTTTCTAAATTGACATCGATAAACGGTCCTTTCTTAAGTGAACGGCTCATATTAATTCCTGTTAATTCTTATTATTTTTTGCGGCGTTCTATAATATATTTATTCGAATCTTTTTTTGGTGCTCTGGTTTTAAACCCTTTTGCAGGTTTGCCGGTGCGTGATCTTGGATGTCCTCCGGAAGCGCGTCCTTCACCACCACCCATTGGATGGTCAACTGGGTTCATTGCAACCCCTCTGTTTCTTGGACGGCGTCCTAACCAACGGCTTCTTCCAGCTTTTCCTGATTGTTCAATTGAGTGATCAGGATTTGATACAGATCCGATTGTAGCTCTACAGGTTGTTAAAACCATCCTTGTTTCACCTGAAGGTAATTTGATAATTGCAAACTTGCCTTCGCGGCTTAAAAGCTGTGCAAAAGATCCAGCACTTCTGGCTAATATTCCTCCTTGACCAGGACGAAGTTCAATATTGTGAACAATTGTACCAAGAGGTATATCTGAAAGGTATAAAGTATTTCCAACTTCAGGCGCAATTTCTCTACCAGAAACAATGGTTTGACCTACTTTTAGACCATTTGGCGCTAAGATGTAACTTTTTTCACCATCGCTATATTCTATTAATGCAATCCTGCCCGAACGATTTGGATCGTATTCTACTGTTTGAACTGTAGCTTTAACACCTTCTTTATCTCTCAGAAAGTCAACAATTCTATATTTTTGCTTATGTCCGCCACCCAGGTAGCGCATAGTCATCTTACCAGTATTATTACGTCCGCCAGATTTTTTAATCGGGGCTAATAATGCTTTATGAGGTTTAGATGCTGTAACTTCATCGAATGTTCCGATGATTTTATGTCGTTGACCTGGTGTTACCGGTTTAAGATTTCTTACTGCCATGACTCAATTAAATATTGCTGTAAAAATCAATTTTCTCTCCATCTACTAAGGTGATTACGGCCTTCTTAAATGCATTCTTCTTTCCTACGATTGCACCAGCTTTTGTGAACCGTGATTTAATTTTCCCGGCATACCGCATTGTATTAACAACGGCAACCTTAACGCCATAAAGATCTTGTACGGCTTTTTTAATTTGAATCTTATTAGCGGTGCGTTCAACAACGAAACCATATTGATTCAATTTTTCGCCTAGTTGTGTGTACTTTTCAGTAACGATAGGTCTTAGTAAAATATCCATTTTCTTTGTGCCGATAATTGTTAATTACTTTGTAGGGCATTTATCGTACTCTCAGAGAACACTAAAAACGAAGCATTCATAATGTCGTAAGTGTTTAAACTTGAGATATTTACAACTTTAGTACCCTGTAAATTTCGAGACGACAAATATATATTTTTATTTGGTTCGTTCAATATATACAGTGATTTTTTATCCTGTAATTGTAAATTTTTATTTATTTGAACAAATTGTTTGGTTTTTGGTGTTTCAAAACTAAAATCTTCCAAAACAACAATTTTGTTTTCTTTTGCTTTAAAAGCTAAAGCAGAGATACGTGCCAGCTGTTTAACTTTCTTATTCAGTTTGAATGAATAATCGCGTGGACGAGGACCAAATACACGACCTCCACCAATAAAAACCGGAGATCTTAAACTACCTGCACGAGCGCCACCCGTTCCTTTTTGACGTTTAATTTTCTTTGTGCTAGCTGCAATTTCAGCACGTTCTTTCGATTTGTGCGTTCCTTGCCTTTGATTAGCTAAATATTGTTTAACGTCAAGGTAAATAGCATGGTTATTAATCTCAATTCCAAAAATAGAATCTTCCAGGCTAACCTTTCTTCCGGTATCTTTACCTTCTTTATTATATACTGCTATTTCCATTAGAATTCAATTATTAAATATGAACCAATTGAACCAGGAACGGCACCTTTAACGAGAAGTACATTATTTTCAGGAATAACTTTCATTATTTGAAGATTTTGTATTTTAACTCTGGCACCTCCCATTCTACCTGCCATTCTCTGACCTGGGAATACTCTGGACGGGAAAGAAGAAGCTCCGTTTGAACCTGGGGCTCTTAACCTATCATGCTGACCATGCGTTTGACCACCAACACCACTAAAGTTATGGCGTTTTACAACACCCTGAAAACCTTTACCTTTTGAGAGGCCAATAACATCAACGAAAAATTGATCTTTAAAAGACTCAACTGTTAGTACATCTCCAGATTTGTAACTTTCTACATCTCCATGAATCTCAACGAGTTTTCTTTTTGGCGAAGTATTAGCTTTCTTAAAATGACCCAATTGTGCTTTGTTGCAATTCTTTTCTTTTTTATCGTCGAATGCTACTTGTACTGCGCTGTAGCCATCAGTATCTTTAGTTTTGACCTGAGTAACAACACATGGGCCAGCTTCAATCACAGTGCAGGCAATGTTTTTTCCTTCGTCAGTGAATATTGAAGTCATTCCGACTTTTTTACCAATTAGTCCTGGCATAGCTATTTAATTTTTAACGTATTAATCAAACTTTAATTTCTACTTCTACTCCACTTGGAAGCTCTAATTTCATCAGCGCATCAATTGTCTTGGGAGTTGAGCTGTAGATATCGAGTAAACGCTTAAAAGAACTGAGCTGAAATTGTTCCCGCGATTTCTTATTTACAAAGGTTGCACGGTTTACCGTAAAGATTCTCTTATGTGTAGGAAGTGGAATCGGTCCACTAACAACAGCACCGGTAGATTTAACGGTTTTGACAATTTTTTCAGCTGACTTGTCTACCAAGTTATGATCGAACGACTTCAGCTTTATTCTAATCTTCTGGCTCATTTGAATATATTTTATTGTACTTCTGCTTTTCCTTTTACTTTAGCAATAATTTCTTTTGCAATACTGTCAGGAACACTTTCGTAATGTGACAATTCCATGGTAGAAGTTGCACGACCCGAAGAAATTGTACGTAATACCGTAACGTAACCGAACTGTTCTGAAAGTGGAACTTTAGCTTTAACGACCCGGGCACCTGCTTTGGATTCCATCCCTTCAATCCGTCCACGACGTTTATTAAAATCCCCAATAACATCTCCCATATAATCTTCCGGAGTAACTACTTCCACCGCCATAATTGGTTCAAGTAATTGAGGCTTCGCATTTACACATGCATGACGAAATGCTTGTTTGGCACAAATTTCAAAGGATAAGGCATCGGAGTCAACTGCATGGAAAGATCCGTCGAGTAATACTACTTTAAGGCTGTCTACCTGATATCCTGCAAGGACACCATTAGCCATTGCTTCCTTAAATCCTTTTTCAATTGATGGCACATATTCCCTTGGAATATTTCCGCCCTTTATTTCGTTAACGAATTGTAAACCTGTATGTCCTTCATCAACCGGAGAAATTCTTACAATGATATCGGCGAATTTACCTCTACCACCCGATTGTTTCTTATATACTTCACGATGTTCTATAGTTGAAGTAATTGCTTCTTTGTAATTAACCTGAGGAGCTCCTTGGTTACATTCAACCTTAAATTCTCTCCTAAGGCGGTCAACAATAATTTCGAGGTGAAGTTCTCCCATTCCTGAAATAACCGTTTGACCAGTTTCAGGGTCAGTTCTAACCTGGAATGTTGGATCTTCTTCGGCAAGTTTGCCAAAAGCAATACCCATTTTATCTAAGTCAGCCTGAGTTTTTGGTTCAACAGCCACACCAATAACGGGTGCAGGGAAAATCATAGCTTCAAGGATAATCGGCTTATCCGGGTCACAAAATGTATCACCCGTACGTAAATCTTTCAGTCCAACTGCCGCACATATATCACCAGTTTCGCAACGTTCTATCGGATTTTGTTTATTGGCATGCATTTGGAAAAGACGTGATACACGTTCTTTTCTACCGCTACGGGTATTCAATACATAAGAACCGCTTTCAAGAACTCCTGAATAAATCCGGATAAAAACCAGACGACCAACATATGGATCGGTTGCAATCTTAAAAGCTAAAGCAGATAAAGGTTCCTTAACATCAGGTTTTCTTTCAATAGGTTCTTCGGTATCAGGATTAGTTCCGGTAACACTTCCTTTGTCTAAAGGACTAGGAAGATAAGCCATAACTGAATCGAGTAATTTTTGAACTCCTTTATTTTTAAATGCCGATCCACAAAGTACAGGTACAATAGACATGCTAATAGTCGATTTCCGAATAGCTGTTTTTAATTGTTCCTGAGTAATAGAATTTGGATCTTCAAAGTATTTTTCTAGTAATGTATCATCAGTTTCAGCAACTGCTTCAATTAATTTACCGCGCCATTCTTCTGCTTCCTCAACTAAGTCGGCTGGGATATCAACAATTTCAAAGGTTTTACCTTGATCAGAGTCGTCCCAAACATATGCTTTGAACTCAATAAGATCAATAACGCCTTTAAATTTTTCTTCTGCTCCAATAGGAATACATAAAGGAACAGGATTTGATCCAAGTACTTCTCTAATTTCGCTAACAACACCGTAGAAATCTGCTCCTGAACGATCCATTTTGTTAACAAAGGCCATTCTGGGAACATTATATTTATTTGCTTGTCTCCAAACTGTTTCCGATTGGGGTTCAACACCACCAACAGCACAGAAAAGGGCAACAGCTCCATCAAGAATACGTAAAGAACGCTCAACCTCCACAGTAAAGTCAACGTGACCCGGAGTATCAATAATATTTACTTTATATTCTTCACCATTATACGTCCAGGCAGCAGTAGTTGCTGCAGAAGTAATGGTGATTCCTCTTTCCTGCTCTTGAACCATCCAGTCCATTGTAGCAGAACCATCGTGTACTTCTCCAATCTTATAATTAATACCGGTATAATAAAGTATCCTTTCGGTGGTGGTAGTTTTACCAGCATCGATGTGGGCCATAATACCAATATTTCTCGTTTTACTTAAATCTCTGCTCATTCTACACAAACTTCAAACTACAATCTCTAACTAACTAAACAACTAAATTAAAATCTAAAATGTGCAAATGCTTTATTTGCTTCTGCCATTTTGTGCATGTCTTCTTTCCGTTTAAAAGCTCCACCTTCTTCGTTGAAAGCAGCCATAATTTCGGCAGCTAACTTATCGCTCATGGACTTTCCGCCTCTTTTACGTGAGTACAATATGAGATTTTTCATGCTAAGAGCAATTTTTCTGTCTGCACGCACTTCGATAGGTACCTGAAATGTAGCACCTCCAACACGTCTGCTCTTTACCTCTACCTGAGGAGTAATATTCTCCAAAGCTTTTTTCCAAATTTCCAACGGAGCTTTATCAGAATCTTTCATCTTCTGAGCAACTACTTCAATTGCATCGTAAAATACATTGAATGCTGTACTTTTTTTTCCGCTGTACATTAGGTTATTTACAAACCGGGTTACCAAAACGTCGCTAAACTTCGGGTCTGGTAATATGATTCTTTTTTTTGGTTTTGACTTACGCATTTTTAATACCTTTTATATATGTATTATTTTTTCTTTCCTGCTGCAGCTGGTGCACCTTTAACATTTGCTTTTGGCCGTTTTGCACCATATTTGGAGCGGCCTTGTTTCCGACCATCAACTCCTGCTGCATCTAAAGAACCACGAACAAGGTGATAGCGAACACCAGGAAGATCTTTTACCCTACCTCCACGGATTAACACAATTGAGTGTTCCTGAAGGTTATGGCCTTCACCTGGAATGTAAGCATTTACTTCCTTACTATTAGTTAGCCTAACCCTTGCAACCTTACGCATTGCTGAGTTTGGTTTTTTAGGAGTTGTTGTGTAAACACGTACACAAACTCCGCGTCTTTGTGGGCAAGCATCGAGTGCAGGGGCTTTGCTTTTATCAATGAGCTTAGTCCTACCTTTTCTTACTAACTGCTGAATAGTTGGCATATATATCTTTCAATTATTACTGTATATTTTCAAAAATGGTTCGCAAAGGTATTCTTTTTTTTTTAATTCCAATATACTTTCAAAATATTTTAAAAACTTATTGTTTTTTCCCTCAAATACTAATGATCACTAAGAATCGCTAGTGGTAGGGATTTTTAAAAAGCGCACAAAGATATAACATTTCACTAATATTTTTATTATTGCCTTTGCTTTACATATTATTTAGAATGATTTTATCATCAATGAAGCAATGTATTGGGCTACATATATTTTTATTATACTGATATTGTGAAATATACCGATCAATTCCCTTTGATTTTTTTCACATATTCTTAAAATAACCACGAATCATTTTTGAAAATATACAGTAATAATTGAAAGATATATATGCCAAC
>JAIFLU010000012.1 GCA_020048915.1 Bacteroidota bacterium
TGTCAAATCGCTCGATATGATTTAGATTGACTACATATTTTCGATGAACCCGGGTAAATTGAGGGTCGTCCAATTGTTTTTCCAAATTTTTAAGATTGGTCGAAACCATAAACTTTTGATCTTTTGCTTGGATTGTTATATAACTACCTGCTGCTTCAATAAAAAGGATATCGCTTTTTTCTATTTTTTGGTAAACCTGGTTTACCGAGATAAAGATTGAATTTGGGAGAGCCCGCTGTGTTTTGCTGGTTATTGCTGCCCTTTGGTTGAGGAAATTAGAGATTGCCATTTCAAGGTGAATGGCAAACTGGGCTATATTAAAAGGTTTTAACAAATATGCAGCGGGGAATAAGTTCTTTGCCTTTTCGACTACCTCTTTATGTGAAAAAGCGGTAAGAAAGATAATTGGTCCATGCCAGTCTTCCAGAATCAACCGGGCTGTTTCAATACCATCCTTTTCCCCGGCAATTTGAATATCTAAAATAATCAAATCAGGGCTTTTACTTTTTACCAATCTAACAGCATCTTCAGAGGTTTGCGCAATACCAACCACTTCATATCCAATGCAGGTTAACTTTTCTTCAATATCGGTTGCGGTTAATAATTCATCCTCTACAACCAGAATTTTAATCTTACCCATCAAAATATTCCTTAAAATAATAATCAATCAAATAATATGGCTCACTAAAATAGAAATTTTATTGTTTAGAGAAATATATTTTATCTGATATTTATGAGAATATTGATAAACCGGCTGATTGACCTTATAAGTTATCGGAACGTTAGGACAAAATTATTTTGTTGATATTTTAAACAAGAATAAGATACTTTTTGATAATGCAAAATTATTTGAATTGGATAATTATGGACTTATGCATTAAACTTTAAGTTGTATTGCATTCCGGTTTCATTTTTCCAATAATATTCTGCAAATAGCTGACGACTTTGAAGTTCAATCAATTTCAAACCAAATGAACTGCCTTTCTTTGCAGAATTCGGGTCAAATCCAGACCCATTGTCGAAATAAGAGAGTACATATGATTTGTCTGAGTTTTGACAAAATCCAATTTTTAAACAAGGGTTATGAGCATTGCTGAATGCATATTTACAAGAATTTGTTAAAAGCTCGTTTATAATTAACCCTATGGGAACAGCTTTGTCAACATTGAGTTTATGGTTTGTTACATTAATTTCCTTTATTATACTATTGTTAGCCCACCCAAAAACCGGCAATATACTATCAACTAACTCATTTACAAAAGTATCCATTTCAATATCGGTTATGTTATCGCCATAGAGTTTTTTGTGAATCATGCCCATCGTTTGCACCCGCAGTTGACTGTCTTCTATCGCTTTTCGGGCATCATTATTATCCATAAGGTTTGCCTGGAGACTGAGTAAGGCCGAAATTACCTGTAAGTTGTTTTTCACCCGGTGGTTTTGTTCTTTAAGGAGCAAAACATTTTTTTGGCTCAATAACTTATTCTTTTTGTATAAGTTAAACAGGAAAATTGACAAGCCGGTCAATATTAGCAAAGCAAAGCCTGAAACCAATAAAACCCCATATTGCAGCTTCAGCCTGGCTTCCTTAGCTTCTAGTTCTTTATTTTGCACCAGAATCTGGGCTTCTTTCTTCTCGGTTTTATATTTAGCTTCCTGCTCCGCCAATAAGGTTTTGCTTTGCATATCTATGTGCCGATACCTTAAATTCATGTATTTTTTATAGTAGTTAAAAGCAGAATCGATGTTTTTGATTTTGTAATATGTTAAATATAAATCTTCGTAAGAACCTTCTTGCTGATGGATAAGTTTCATGCTATCAGCAATTCTGATACTTTTTGTAAGTAATTTTATGGCCTCCTGGTAGTTTCCCTGATCGCGCAAGCACCTGGCTATTTCCTGAAAAGACGATGCCATACCTCTACGATCGTTTTGAGCTTTAAAAATTTCTATAGCCCTCCGATGGGCATTTAGTGCATAAGTAAAATCCTTGTTTGTATAATTGGCTCTTTTATGAAGCGAAAGTCCTAAATTATTATAGGAATATGGCAACCTTTCGCATTGTATCCGGGTCATTATATCAATTGCTTTATTCAGAAAATATTCGGCGGAATCGCAATATTGGTAAAATTTAGCAACAGGCTTATCGTTAACAATAAAGCTATTTAACCAATTATAAGCGGTTCCAAGAAAGTGACAAGTTAGGGCAATTTGTAAACTATCTTTTGACTTATAAGCATGATCCAGCCCGTCATAAATTAGTTCCAAAACCTGGTTATAATTCCAACTTGTTAGTTTTATACGGGCTAAGGCTACTAAGCATTTTGATAACCCTTTGTCATTTCTATGTTTCGAGTAAACATCTTTCGCCAGGCTTACATATTTAAGTTCCTGCTCAGTTTCGTTTTGCGTAAAAAGAACTTTTGAATATTCAATATAAACATCAGCAAGTATAAGTTCGTCTTTGCCAGTTTTAGCAATTTTGATAGCCTCTTTAAGAAAAGATGCAGATTTTAAATAATCTGAATTGAAATATACTTCTGATGAATCCAAAAGAGCATTAATCTTTTCATTAGGATTCTTGACCTGATCTTTTCCAATTACTAATCCGTAAAAATTTAAAAATAGAATAACCAGTATGGATAAGAGAAATGAGGATTTCATAAATTTAGGGTTAATTCGATCTACTTAAAATTGCTTAGCGATTTTTCTGACTTTTAAATATAACTAATTAATTTCTTGGAGGACAATCTTTTATTTTTTTCGACTTTTTTTTATATTTTAAAAATCAAGTGATTAATAGAGTCCTCTAAAATAAGGAATTTAAAGATTACATAAATAAGATTTAGTTAAGTTTCATGTAATTTTTAAATTATTCAGGGATAAGTAAATTTAGATTGGATGCCACTAAAGAGAGTAGTACTTTCCTTCTAAAATACTAAATCATTTTGCAAATGCTTTTCTGCTAATTTCCTTTTTTAAAAAATAACAAGTCTTTCTGATATATCTCCAAGGATTTATCAATACTCCATCGCAATTAACAGAAACAAACCTAATTAAACTTGCATTTTACTCTCCTTTGGACGGCAAGTGGGTATGAAACTAATGAGTGCTGAACAAATAGATTGCTTATTACTTTATAAAACATGTTATTCAGATAACTATCACTTATTCGATTCTACTGATTTCCAACCAGCCTTAAATCCCCTCTTGGCACCTTCCCAGTCTGTTATAATTTCAATCAATATCATGGTGAAAAGTCCAAGAAAAAAGGCTATTATGTCTCGTTTGGTAATTTTTGGGTGTTTCATTATTTTAAGTATAAAGTGGTTTTAACAATACGTTATAGGATTAATTCAACATTCTAAAAATCGAAAGCCATGCCTAATTTAATTGTTAGTGGATTTATATATTCAATAGGAGCGTTATAAACTTGCGTATTATCTTTAATAAATTCAATAGTGGTACTTACCCATGGGATAAAATTAGACATCAATTTTTAAAAATAACAATCCTTACTTTAAACTGAGCACTTTCTTTGATGAAACTGCCTTAAAGTATGATTAATCTCATATAAACAAGAAAAGAGGCATTTTTCGATGCCTCTTTCCATTATTCTATCTATCTTTTTCGGTCTATTTGTATAATAATCATATACTTAAGACTTACTTCTTGCTTCTTACTACTCCCTATCATCCACACTTCGAGTGCCCGCAACTGGTGCAGGTTAAGCAGCCTTCCTGGTAAACCACCGTTTCGCTTCCGCATTCGCTGCATTTGCTCTTGGTAGCTTTGGTTCCATCGGGAATGTATTTTTTGAGGGCACGTACTACCCCGTTTTTCCAGGTGCTAATCATGTCGCTGTCTACATTTAACGATGTAACAAGGTTCACAACATCGGGAATTGGCATACCGTAACGTAATACCCCGGATATTAATTTAGCATAGTTCCAGTATTCTTTCTTGAATAAGCGGGATAACCCACCCATGGAATTGGTGTAGCCATATTTATCCACATATTGAAAATCGTAACGCGCAGAACCATCTTCCTCTTTCACCTTGATAATTTTCCCTTTGGTAATCGACTTTGGAATTGGCAGGGTATCTTCATCAGTAAGACCGGTGAATATTTCGTAGGGCTTGCCATCGTGTAACCCAATAAAGGCAACCCAATCTTCGTTTTCGTTGCGGAACCGGATAATATCGGCATCCAACACTTTCGGACGTTTTAAAGGGGCTGGAAATTCACCATGTGCAGCCTTTTTTTCTTCCTTTTTATTTGAAATAAGTACTCCGGAACGCGATCCTTCGCGGTAAACCGTAACGCCTTTGCAGCCGCTTTTCCAGGCTTCAACATAAAGTTCGTCTACTAAACTTTCAGTAGCATTTTCAGGAAGGTTAATGGTAACGCTGATGGAGTGATCGACCCATTTCTGAATCTCTCCCTGCATGTGCACTTTGCTCACCCAGTCTACATCAGCAGAAGTTGCTTTATAATAGGGCGATTTTTTTATTAGTTCTTCAATCTGGTCGTAGCTGCATGTTTTTAACGATTCAGGATCGTGGCCATTCACTTCGAGCCAGGTAATAAATTTATGATGGAAAACATTGTATTCTTCCCAAGTGTCGCCTACTTCGTCGGTAAACGAAACATTTACATTGCTGTCGTTCGGATTTACCTTCCGGCGACGTTTATAAGCAGGTAAAAATACAGGCTCAATACCCGAGGTGGTTTGGGTCATTAAACTGGTGGTACCTGTTGGTGCAATGGTTAACAGGGCGATGTTACGACGACCGTATTTTACCATATCGCGGTACATTCCCTCATCTTCAGCTTTTAACCGATTGATAAACGGATTGTTCTTTTCGAGATGTGAATCGTAAATCGGGAACGCGCCACGCTCTTTCGCCAGATTAACAGAGCCTCTGTATGCTTCGAGGGCAAGTGTTTTATGTATCTCAATTGAAAAATCGGTAGCATCGTCGCTTCCATAACGAAGTCCCAATGCAGCGAGCATATCTCCTTCGGCAGTTATACCAATCCCGGTACGGCGGCCTTCTTCGGCCTTAATGCGGATTGCTTCCCACAAACGGCGTTCTACACGCTTAATTTCAGGATCTTCAGGATCAGCAACTATTTTCCCAATGATGGCATCAATTTTTTCGAGCTCCAGGTCGATAATATCGTCCATGATGCGCTGTGTATAAGCCACGTGCTTTTTAAACAGTTCGAAATTAAATTTGGCTTCGGGGGTAAATGGACTTTCGACATACCCGTATAAATTGATGGCAATAAGCCTGCAACTATCGTATGGGCAAAGTGGAATTTCGCCGCATGGATTAGTAGAAACGGTGCGGAAACCAAATTGGGCATACGAATCGGGAACAGACTCGTTAATAACGGTATCCCAGAATAGGATACCCGGTTCGGCCGATTTCCAGGCATTATGAATAATCTTTCCCCAAAGTTTGCGGGCATCAATTTCCTTGGTATAAACCGGATTTGGGGCGTCGATAGGATATTGTTGTGTATATTTTGTATTGTTTACAACAGCCTGCATAAACTCGTGGTCGATTTTTACCGAAACGTTTGCTCCAGTAACTTTTCCCGATTCCATTTTAGCATCGATAAAATGTTCGGAGTCGGGATGTTTAATAGAAACACTGAGCATAAGTGCTCCACGGCGGCCGTCTTGGGCAACTTCGCGGGTCGAATTCGAAAAACGTTCCATAAAAGGAACAATACCGGTAGAGGTAAGGGCGCTATTCAGCACCGGACTACCATGCGGACGGATATGCGATAAATCGTGACCCACTCCACCCCTGCGTTTCATGAGTTGTACCTGCTCCTGATCAATTTTCATAATACCGCCATATGAATCAGCAGCAGGCTCGTTTCCTATAACAAAGCAATTTGACAGGGAGGCAATCTGGAAATTATTACCAATACCGGTCATCGGACTTCCTTGCGGAACAATATATTTAAAGCCTTTGAAAAGCTCATAAAGTTCCTGAGCGCTCATTGGGTTTGCATACTTCTTCTCGATACGGGCAATTTCGTTGGCCAAACGCCAGTGCATATCGTCGGGAGTAAGTTCATAATTCTTCCCGTACGAATCTTTTAACGCGTACTTGGTTGCCCAAACCCTTGCGGCAAGCTCATCGCCATTAAAATATTCCAACGAATTTTTATAAACTTCGTCATAAGTGTAAGTCTTCATAGGAGAATCCTTTTCCGATGTTTGCTTTGCAACCATTTCTTCAATCTGCATTTTAAGCTGTTTTTTAGGGTTTTAAAAATTCAGGTTTTCAGGGCCGAATAGGTCGCAAGGTATAAAGAGAAACTTCCCTGCACAAGACATATCCATTTGTAGTTATTAACATTTAATTGTAGTTATTAACTCATTTTATTAATACCTGAAAACCAATCATAATCGCATATACAACAACTCAAAAGCTTGAATGTTAAGGCTAGTTGAAAAGTATGTTAAATTGTTAATAAGAAGGCGGGGAAATTTTTTTTATAATTAGATCGGTGGCACCCAGATTGCTCTTCACAAAGTCTCCGGATACAATTCCTGCTTTTTCACGAAGTTCAATATTTTCAAGCAGATCGTCGAGTTTTTCCTTTAGCATCAAATAATTCGAAATTGGAAATGCCCCACCAAGCTTTACCAAATCGTTTGCTTCCTGAAATTTTTGATAATTTGGTCCAAATAGAACTGGTAATCGAAAAGTAGCCGCTTCGAGTATATTATGTATGCCTTTCCCAAACCCACCGCCAATATAGGCGACCTTGCCATAGCGGTAAAGCGACGAGAGCATTCCGATATTATCGATGATTAAAACATCTGCCTCTTCGGCAGACAATTGCGCCAGTTGGGAATAGCGGACTGCTTTTTTATTCAATTTTTGAATGAGTGACTGAATTGACTGTTCCTTAATTTCGTGGGGGGCAATAATGACTTTAAATTTATGGTTAGTTTCATTTATGTATTTGACCAGCAGCTCCTCGTCGGGCTCCCAGGTACTACCAGCAATAAGGCAGATATTATTTTCCACAAAAGTTTCAACAGCAGGAAGCGTTTTGGCAGCCGATACGATCGAAAAAACACGGTCGAAACGCGTATCGCCTGCGATAGTGACCTGATTTATACCAATACTTTTCAACAGGTCGTACGACCGGCAATTTTGAACAAAAATATGGTCAAACTTGCCTAGCAGGGTGCGAAACCATTTTCCATACCAGCTAAAAAAATGCTGGTCTTTTCGAAAGTTGGCGGATATTAAAAATAAGGGAATTTGTTTTTGATTTAATACCTTAATATAATGGTACCAAAATTCATATTTAATAAACAGGGCAAAGGAAGGTTGGACTAAGTCGATAAATTCCAATGCATTTGACTTTGAATCCATGGGCAGGTAAAAAATATAATCCGCCCCCGGATAGTCTTTTCGTATTTCGTACCCCGATGGTGAGAAAAAAGTAAGTACAATTTTATAGTGCGGATATAATTCCCTAACCTTTTCAATTACCGGTCTTCCTTGCTCAAACTCCCCCAACGATGCGGCATGGAACCATATTCGCTTCTCTCCCGGCTGAAGTTGGGAATGTATTTTTTTGAAAATATCCTTCCGTCCATTTAACCAAAGCTTTGCTTTGTTGTTTTCAAGCAGGGCCGAAAGTTTTATGAGATAAAGATATAAAGCAACGGATAAATTATAAACAAATGTCATTATAGCAGTATTTTGAGGCAAAAGTAAACATTTTTATGGCCGGGTGAACGAGATAATTTTTTACTCGTTGTGCTTTTGACAAAATTCATGTAGGTTTGCGGAAGTTAGAAGACGGGAGTCAGAAGACAGAAGACGGAAGAAGTCAGAAGACGGGAGACGGGAGGAAGAAATATAAAAAGGAAGGCAAGCGTTAGAAGGTTGTTGTTGGAAGAAAATAATTATTAAACGGCGGGATGAAGATTGCTTAAAAAGGATTAAAAAAATTATAAATAAAAATCCGATGGAATTTAAATTTGAAAAGCTCATTATTTGGCAAAAAGTAATGGAATTTGGAGAAAACATTCATCAACTTGCTCTTAAATTTCCAAAAGAAGAAATGTATAATCTTTCTTCCCAAATTAGAAGAGCTGCAGATTCAATAGCTTTAAACATTTCAGAAGGATCAATTGGACAATCTAATCCGGAATTTAAAAAGTTTATGGGATATTCTGTACGTTCACTGGCAGAAGTCGTTACATGCTTGCACAAATCCAAAAGACGTGGATATATTTTAGAAAAAGAATTCTTAGAGCACTATGAATTTGCTTTTAATTTAATGAATATGATGATAGCTTTTAAAGGGAAGATAAATTAAAGAAAGTTAGAAGTTTGTAGACTGAAGTCAGAAGTGGGAAGCAAAAATTCCTGGTAAGTAACAAGTAAGTGAGGGATTCTAGATTATTATCATCACCCTATTTTCTTTTGACTTCGGTCTTCGGTCTCCCAGCTTCAAACTATATTTGTATTTGTAAAAATTTAATCTAAATAAATTATGAGTTATAGTGTTGATCAGGTAGTAAGTGCACTTAGCAATGTGACACATCCTGGCTTTAACAACGATATTGTTTCTCTGAACATGCTCAGCGATATTAAGGTAGATGGAAAATCGGTTTCCTTTACACTCACATTTCAAAAATCGACCGACCCTTTGATTGCCTCGATCCAGAAAGCATGCGTGAAAGCACTGCAATCGCACCTGGATGCTGAAGTTCAGGTTCAGGAAATTAAAATTGAAAGTCTTCAAAAAATTGAACCCAAGCCTAATGCATTAGCTAAGGTTAAGAATATTATTGCCGTAGCATCGGGTAAAGGTGGCGTTGGAAAATCAACTGTAGCCGTAAACCTGGCGGTTTCACTGGCAAAACAGGGGTATTCGGTTGGACTTATTGATGCGGATATATACGGACCATCTATACCAAAAATGTTTGGGGTAGAAGGTGCCCGACCGGAAGTTAAATCGACTGACAAGGATGATATTATTGTTCCGGTTGAAAAATACGGCGTTAAAGTATTGTCTATCGGTTTTTTTGTAAGCGATAAAGATGCTTTGGTTTGGAGGGGGCCTATGGCAACGAACGCTTTGAAACAATTAATTAATCAAGGTGACTGGGGGACTCTTGATTATCTGCTCTTCGACCTTCCTCCCGGTACAGGAGATATCCACCTTACCCTGGTACAGGAAATGGCTGTAACGGGAGCTATTATGATCAGTACCCCGCAACAGGTTGCCCTGGCAGACGCCATTAAAGGTATTTCGATGTTTAGGGGCGAAAAGGTTAATGTACCTGTTTTAGGACTGGTCGAAAATATGGCATGGTTTACCCCAGCCGAACTTCCAAATAATAAGTATTACATTTTTGGAAAAGAAGGATGTAAAAAGCTGGCAGAAGAAACCAATATTCCGCTATTAGGACAAATTCCGGTAGTACAAAGCATTTGCGAAGGGGGTGATAGTGGCAAACCTGTTGCTTTGGACGATAACACGTTAACAGGTATTGCCTTTAAAGAATTGGCCGAAAATATGGTGAAAGAAGTTGAAAAGCGCAATGCATCGCTTGATCCGACCCGCAAGGTTCAGATGTTACGCACGAAATAAAATGATTGAGCCCGCATAAAAAAAAGTGAAAAGACTTCAACTTGCTCAATATGACAATTGAAAATCAATGATTTGTCACATTTCGACTCCGCTCAATATGACAAATCATTGATTTTTATTACAGCATCATTTACCCTTACAAATTAAAATAATGAATATGACTGCTACCGATAAATTAAGTTTAATGGCGAGTATAAATAAGGCGATTGACTCATTACGACCTTATCTTCAGGCTGATGGCGGAGATATTACCGTTTTGGATGTCAGCGATGATATGGTAGTGAAAGTAAAATTTACCGGTGCATGTATTTCGTGCCCTTTTAGTTTTCATACGTTAAAGGCGGGTATTGAGCAGACTTTAAAAAAAGAAATACCTCAACTAAAAGAAGTTATTGCTGTTGAATAATCCCGCTCTCTCCTTATCGTGTAAATGGTCTTACTTGTTTGATATAAAGCTTCCGTGTTCCTGAAACGGTCGAGTCAACTTTAAATTCTATATCCAAAGGGATACATTTTCCTAATAAATTACAGTAATGAACTGAAATTTGCTGGCACAATCCGGCCAGTTTTGTTACTTCATCGGCGCTCAGCACATATTCATTTTCTTTCCCGGGCAACGTCGAGCGGTTTATATATTCAATTCTATTGGCATAAGGCTGTTCCATCTGGTAAAATATAATCTGTTCGGGTAAGACATTATCTTCCGGTCGAACCACGCTGTATTCAAGAAACTGAGCATTTATAACATATGCAGGTAAATCAGGATTATAAAGATTTGTTGTGATTACCACCCCGTTAGCATCTTCGGCTGGGAAAGAACGATTTACCAAAATACCCATGGCAGTAGAATTCTGGTCAATTTTAAAATATTCGCGCTCCTCAAACGCCCTGAAATTCCACAAACTTGCCCACACTTTTTTTATGGCTTTTTCAATAGTTTTATCCGCGTCGCCGGGAATCGCTGTATAAGAATCGTAAAGGCCCGCACCATTAAACCCCTCTACATCTTCAGCATTTGTCGATGAACGTAAACGAAATGCCGGAAACCCCGATTGTTGCATATTTTGGGAAACCAATGCCAAAAGTTCCGGGTTAATGGGTGTATGTTTTATCGTATCTCTTAATCTCTCTAGCCATGCATCGCGGATAGCAGCATTTTGCCTAAAATCTTTATCCTGAAACATCTGCTTCATAAAAGGAATAATCCCGTTTCGTTTCAGATGATCCTGATAATAGTAAAAAGGAATAGCAAAGCCAGCTTCAGGCAATGGAATGCTGCCAATTTTTTGCATCTCGGCAAAATTTGAAGCCTTCCCACCAATTGTTTTTGTTGAATTATAACCGGCATTTGATAACTCAATTAACCCGGTTGTTAAAGTATCCAAATTCAGTTTTTGGGGTTGCTGCGGCTCATGCGAGTCCCAATATGCCTGGGCTTCGGTTAAGGTCGCTTCGCGAATCGAAAAGTAATCGCTGGTAACTTCTAAGCGAACTAATTTATCCACCAACGAATTAAACAACTCGTTATCCCACCCACTTCGCAAGGCCATATTAGGAGTTTTGCGGTTCTTGCTCAAAATGTTAATATGGCTTAACGGCGTTTGAAACTCGGTTGTTATAATAGCCGAAACTACCGGAACATCGTTAGGAATTCCATTTAATAAAGCAATATCATGTCGGCCCAGATAAGAGGATGACACCTCTGTCCAATCCGTTTTTTTTAAATAACCATAAGCGATTCCTTTATTTAATGCTTGAAAATCCTGTCCCTGAAATAACTCATCGGGAGTAATAATCGGGATGGAAGTACATTTGCTCCAGGATTCGGTATTGGGAAAGAACTTAAACTGCTGGTCGAAAAAGCATGTTTGTGCAATTTTAGTATATAGCAATTGTATTTCGGAACACGTTAGCTCATCGCCGGCAAAGAACTCCATGGTATAGATATCCGAAGATAAATAATGATTGATAGCTCCTAAATAATAAATCCGCTGAGGGTTTTCCGAATATTGCTCTTTGTTAAAAAAGTATAGGTCTTTATTATAGTTCATCACACTTCGGGCAAAATTGTAATGATATAAATATTTGGTAGAGTTCATGTAATAAATAGTACCGGAGGGAATATCATACACAAACTTTACAGAGGTAACGCCGTTGTATGTGTCGTTAAGCGGCTCTCCTTCGTATGCCATAAAAACCGATTCGTTGGGAATGGAATTTACAAAATTGCCTGGTAAGGTCTCATTCCGGGTAAGATAATAACTATTGCCAATGCCTTGATGAAGGAGTAAATCCTGTTCGTTATATCCCTTCAGACTCACGCTAATTTTAATTGATTCTGTTAAGTTTAAATTTTGATAGTTCAATAGAATTTTCCCGTCAACCGCAAAAACTTTAACTACCTTCTCGCTGAGTGCAGACGATAGTTTTAACAAATAAACCCCCGAACTTAGGGTGGGGAAAACATATTCGCCCTGTAAAGACGGAGGTATGCCCGAGTTTAATATCTTCCGGCCTTTCATATCGAAAAGGGAAGCATCGATAGCACTGGAAGAAATCCACGACAACCTGTTCTGATTATAGGTTAATATAAGTTTGTTAGTTGATTGCAGAAAAGAATCGATGATTGCCGAAGAGAAGGTAAAAAATCCCTGTTTGTTGGTAATGATAGACCCAGGAATTCCCGACACCCGAATAATAGCACCTCCAAGTGGCTGCGAATTTTCAGAATCGAATATATATCCACCATAGGCCTGTTGGGCAAACAGACTTGTATTAATATGTATTAAAAAAATATAGACTGAAAAAAGTAATATCCGGCCTACCTTGATCATCTGTGAGAATCTGATTGAAAGGACATTCAAAAATACATAATACCAGGGAGATGTTAGTACTAAGCTTATATAACCGGAGGGTAATTATACGATACAATTCAATCAAAACTCTCATTATCAAATTAATATTGCGCCAGAGGAAAGCCAGAAAATTATTAGCATAGAGTAATATTAACAGCCCAATGAATCCCTTTCTCCTGAAACTATAGCAAAACAAAAAAATATTCAATTACTTTCGTTCTGCACTTGTTAAAAAAACATTATTTTTAGCAGCAAGTACTGATTAATCTACTAAAACAACAATTTATGAACACAACCAAAAAAAGTTATGTATTGCCAATCGTTATGATGATTTTACTTTTCGGTATGATCTCATTTGTAACGAACTTAGCAGCACCAATGGGTGTTGTTTTGAAAAACCAATTCCAGGTTTCTAATTTATTAGGGATGTTGGGCAATTTAGCCAACTTTGCTGCTTATGCTGTCATGGGTATTCCTGCAGGCAAGCTTTTAGAAAGAATCGGATACAAAAAGACTGCTTTGATAGCTGTAGTTGTAGGCTTTGTAGGAGTAGGCATACAATTCTTCTCAGGCATGGCGGCTAGTTTTACTGTGTACCTGTTAGGTGCTTTTGTAGCCGGTTTCTCAATGTGTATGCTAAATACCGTTGTTAATCCAATGTTAAACACGCTTGGTGGTGGTGGTAATAAAGGAAATCAATTGATTCAGGTAGGTGGAACTTTCAACTCTTTGATGGGTACATCAGTTCCAATGTTGGTAGGGGTGTTGATTGGTGAGATAACAAAGAATACTGGCATTACCGATGTGAATCCGGTGTTATTTATAGCTTTGGGTATTTTTGCCCTGGTTGGTCTTGTATTATATTTTGTTGAAATACCTGAACCGCATATAACAAAACAAACCGATGCTGTTGCCTCAAAATATAGCGCTTGGTCATTTCGCCATTTTATATTAGGTGCAATTGCAATTTTTGTATATGTTGGTGTAGAAGTAGGTATACCAGGAACAATGAATTTATTTCTTGCCGATGCTAACGCCGGCGGATTAGATGCTACAACTGCCGGTTTTGTTGCAGGAACATACTGGTTCTTAATGCTTATTGGTCGTTTCGCCGGAGCATCTATCGGTGGGAAAGTTTCTAGTAAATCGATGCTTACTGTTGCTTCAGCAGTAGGATTAGTTTTAGTTTTGCTGGCAATTATAATGCCTACTTCAACTACTGTTTCAATTCCCGTTGTTCAAACGAGCGCAACCGGAACCATTTCTTTCGGATTGACTGCGGTACCAATCAATGCTATGTTTCTTGTTTTGTGCGGTTTGTGCACTTCGGTAATGTGGGGCGGTATTTTCAACCTGGCTGTTGAAGGTTTGGGTAAATATGTAGCCCCGGCATCCGGAATCTTTATGATGATGGTTTGCGGTGGAGGTATCCTACCTTTATTGCAAAGTTTTGTTGCAGATAGTGCTACCTATATGATTTCTTACATTGTACCACTCTTAGGGTTAGCATATCTGCTATATTATGCCTTAATTGGCAGTAAAAACGTTAATAAGGATATTCCTGTTGCTTAAGTAAAAGGTATCTACTTCCCCATAATCTTATCTTCTGGCATGAGATAATTAAGAAAGCTATCAGTAAACTGATGGCTTTCTTTCTTTTATATACCAACGTATACAATCCAAAATTTCTTACTGAAACCATGAATATTTGCCATCCCCCAATTATCCCACCTACTTCTTCTCCCTACCGCATCAAAATTTTCTTTCTTATGAGATATTATACTGTCAATCATTTCTATATTACATTTATTCATTCCTTTAAATAAATGTAGGGCTGAATTATTAATTGGGTTTAAATTCGTATTATTAACAGATTTTTCAACCTAAGTCTAACTTAACTAAACTACACTATGTCACAGCAGAAAAACTCCCTGGGGGTTGGAATGGCATTTATGGCTTCCATCTTTTTTATCTTTGGTTTCATCACTAACTTTAACATTGCAATGAAGGATCAGGTGCAGTTAGCATTTGACCTAAAGACACTTTATCCCGGCTGGGAGAATTTCTTTGCTAATTTAGTAAACTTTGTATTTTTTGTTGCATATGCATGCTTTAGCTTTCTTTGCGGAGGTATCATAAAAAAAATCGGATATAAGAGCGGTGTAGTTGTAGGTCTAGTACTAGTTGCAATAGGAAGTTATATGTTTTTTCCTGCTGTTGCTGTTCTTTCATATCCTTTGTTCCTTACAGCTGTTTTTGTAATGGCCACAGGAGTTGTATTTCTGCAAACCGCTGCTAACCCATACGTTGCTATTCTGGGACCACAAGAAACTGCTCCTGCCCGTTTAAACCTTACCCAAGCTTTAAATGGTGTTGCTACCACAATTGCCCCATTCCTGGCAGGTATTTTAGTATTGGCTCCAGCTGTATTAGCATTAAAAGGTGGCGCAACGGCTGCCGAAGCAGCCAAATTTGTACAGATGCCATTTGTAATTATCGGCTCCCTTGTTGTTATAATCGCAGTTGGAATATCTTTTATTAAACTCCCGGTAATTGCCGGTGATAATACAATACCATCAAAAGCTGTTTTGAAAAAACCTTTGGTTTGGTTAGGTGCTTTAGGTATTTTCTGTTATGTTGGTGCTGAAGTTGGAACTGCCGCAAGCATTGCTCCATATCTCAAAACCAGTGGTTTTGCGCTCGATGTTGCTGTAAAACTATCTGCAATTTATTGGGGGGGTGGTATGGTTGGCCGTTTCTTCGGGTCTATACTGTTGGGTAATCTTCCCAATGCTAAAAAATATCAATATTCGGCTTTTGTAATGGTATTTGCATACTTCGTGGGGTGGTTCATAACCTCGGCATCTGTTACCGATGGTCAGTTTGTTTTCGAATCTCAACCAATGAATGGATTCATCTTCCTTGGAATCGCTATTGCCAACTTCTTTTTAATGCTGCTTGGTAAAGGAAAAGCAAATGTTGCACTTGGAATCTTCGGAACAGTAAATATGCTTCTAATTCTTGCTGCCATTATGATGCCTGCTTCTGTTGGCATGTGGTGCCTGCTTTCAATCGGATTTTTCAACTCCATTATGTTCCCCAATATTTTTACATTGGGAGTTCGCAATTTAGACCCTTCCGAAATGCCATTAGCTTCAGGTATTATCAATACCCTGATTGTTGGAGGTGCTGTTATTCCGCTTTTAATGGGATATATTACCGATCAGGTTGGTGCTCGCTGGGCATTAGTAGTTCCTATTGTTTGTTATGCCTATATTACTCTGTTTGCAATGGTATTGAGCAAAAAAAATTAAATATCTCTTTATGAACCAAAATGAGTCTGTGTAAATAGTGGAGTAAGACTTTGACTTCTCTATGCCTAACCATTGATAGTCATTTAATTGTCACATTGAGCGGAGTCGAAATGCGATAATTAAATGACTTTTTACACAGCCTCTTTTATTCTATTGTATTAGGCTAATTTTGTTATTATAAGAAACTGTTTAAATTTATTTATCCAGTGTATTTGAAAATTCAGCCCTTGCAGGGTTGCTGCATTATATGTTTCATTTTCCGTAGGTTGACATCTACGGTAATTAAAATTTAACCCTTTCAGGTTTTCTGCAAACAAAAGTCCAAAGGACTTTAATATGAATAACCTCCGGTAAAACCGGAGGCAAACTAAATGAGAAATTTGGAACCCCGAAGTGGGTTCAATTTAAATTTAAACAGTTTCTAAACCAGTATTGTTTGTTTTGAATTTATCGTTATTCAAGTGCTAACTAG
>JAIFLU010000304.1 GCA_020048915.1 Bacteroidota bacterium
CAATCGGCCGCTCTTTTGTTTTCGGTAAATTTCAATATTTTATGGTCTTAATTCTTTCGGAATGTTAGTATTTTTTATAAATATCAAATTAACCGGTAATTTCGAAAAAACAATTTCGATTCGGCGGTTTAACTTTCTACCTTCAGGATTATCAGTGCCATTGGAGTTTTTATTAATTGCAATGAAATTTATACTTCCCGCACCAACGGCAGATATTCTGGCTGGATTAATGCCTTTCTTTTCGAGGTAATTTCTGACGCTACCGGCACGTTTTTGCGATAAAATTTTATTGTATTCGCTATTCCCCAGTGCATCGGAATATCCGGTTACTGTTAGCTGCATATCAGGGTATTTCTGCATGAGGTCAGCTACTTTATCCAGAAGGATAAAATATTCTTTTTCAATAGCAGATTTATTAAACCCGAACAAAATATTTTGAATATAAACAGTATCGTTTTCAACGATCAATTTTTCAGTTTGGATTTCCGGAACCTTAAAAGCAATGGATACCGGAATTTGAAATGCATTGTTAGTTATATCTGAAGGTACTGTAAAGTTCGTCTTTTCACTTTTATTATCCTGATTTTCTGCAATTAGGGTAAAATTTCCCGGATATAAAAGATAGTCTAATGATATTGAAGAGCCACTTAGTTCACTGGAATAAAGCGTATCATTAATTAATGCATCGGTTAAAAACAAAGAAACACTATCGGAATTGTTTAATCCTGAGATGGATAAATTTGTTTTTACCGGAATTTCTTTAAACGAAGATAATGTGTTGTATTCTACCCGATAAATATCAGTTTCGCCCAAACTTTCAGGTTCATTTTTGGCGATATAACCCGCTGATGGGTTAGCATCGGGATAAAACGATATGTCGTTGTTGGAAGTACTAATTGGGAAACCGAAATTAGATGGCTTCGAGTTTATATTGTCTAATGGAAGATTAATGTAAAACAAATCGTACCCTCCCATATTGAAATGGCCTTCGGAGATAAAAGCTAACTGTTTTCCGTTATTTATTATTCTCGGAAGCTTTTCATTATAGGGTGTATTTACATTATTACCTAGGTTTGTGGCAATCGACCAGGAGCCGTCGGAGTTTAAATTGCTGCTATACAGGTCATATCCTCCAAATCCCGATTCCCTGTTCGACGCAAAGTAAATTGTTTTGCCATCGGGAGAATAACACGCGTTTATTTCGGGGAACTTGCTGTTAACCCCTTCATCCAATTTTTTCACTTTCGACCACTTTGAACCATCCAGTGTACTTTCGTATATATCCTGTCCGTTTAACATATCGTATGTGCTGAGCAATAGTTTATCGCCACCGGAGTTTAATCCGGTAGGATAAAATTCGCCATCCGACCCGAGATTGGTGGTTATATTAATTGCCTCTGTCCAAACTCCATTTTCGAGCCGCGAAAAATATATGGCATCATAAAACTTCATCTTTCGGGTAAAAATCATGGTTTTGCCATCTGCCGAAAGAACAGGATTTAGATTCCCTAATCCCTGATTTATTGTTTCTCCCAGATTTCCCCATCGGATAGCAATAGGCTGTTTTAACATAACCTTACTGGCATGGCATTCTTTTATTCGTTTCTGAGCAATTGCCTGAGCATTTGTATTAGTATTCCCCGAAGCTTTTGAGAAATCATTGTAACAAGCAATTGCTTCATCAATTTTTTTATCTAAACGATAAGCATCTCCTAAATAAAGCAACGCATCAACCGGAGCATTTTCTTCCAGAGGATTTTCAGCCGAGTAGGAGGATGAAAATTTTTCACTTGCTTTTTTTAAAAAAGGAAGCGCTTTTGATTTTTCGGAAATAGTATTTAAATAACAAAAACCGGTTTTGAAGTTCAGGTTGGCATTTTCAATTCCTTTGTCGCGAAGTTCAGCCAATACCACTAGCGCTTCTTTATAGTCTTCGGATAGAATATAGTCATCAATTTCTAAAATTCTTTCTATAGTTTTTTCTTGCGAAAGTTGCGAAAAAGAATATTGCGAAAGGGTGAAAAGAATTAACAGCAAAGTAAATTTCTTCATAGTCTTAGAGTTTCTGTTCGGATGGTTTGTTTTTACGCTTTCGGGACTTGAATAACAAAAATAGGATAAATAGAATGAAAACAGCAAGAATACCGATTCCCCCGTAAAGCATTTTATGCCAGGCCTGTTTTTGACCGGGAGATAATTTGTTTTCGTTCAGGGTTGTTTTGGTAACAGCGCTTTGTATGATTTCGGAACTTGCATCGATGGAAGTTTCTATGGCAGAATCCGCTTTCGATTGCTCATTCTGCTTGTCATTCAGCTCATTGTCCTGAGGTTTAGGATCCTGAATGTCAGTAGTTCTATCCTCCTGATTATTTGAAGCAAGAAGGAGCTTTTCTGTTTTTGGTTCCGCATTTGTTTTAACAATGCTTCTTACCTCATCAGAGGACGGAGTATTGATAACCGGTTTTTCGAGTGTTTGATTAACAGCTGCCAGTTGGGCTGGCTTGCTGGTGATGGTAACCATGTAAATATCACTTCGACCAAAGGACGTATTTGTAAATCGTGAGATATATCCATTATTCCCGTTTCCGACCGGTTGAAAAAACAAATCGTTATCGGTGGTATTCATTGGGTAGCCTAAATTTTGGGGCTCCGACCAGCTCCCATCATTTTTTAATTCAGAAACAAATATGTCATATCCACCAATTCCGTTATGGCCAAAGGAACTGAAAAATAATTTTTGACCATCGGCACTTATAAATGGTGTTTCTTCGTTTAGCGGCGAATTTACTGTGGAGCCAATGTTTACAGGCAATTCCCAGTTATCCTTTTCTTTTCGGGTCGAGACGTAAATATCAAGACCACCATAGGAATCTTTTCTGTTACTGGTAAAATAAAGTTTTTTGCCATCTTTCGACAGCGAGGCGTGCGATTCCCAATAGCGGGTATTAATATTTCCGTTTAAGCGTTTTATTTTCGACCATTTTCCATTGGCAAAGTGCGAAACATATAAATCGCCCAAAAATTCGTTGTTCCGGTATAGAATTAATTCCTTGCCATCGTAGGAGAGACAAACAGGCGAACAATCTTCGTCTACTCCCAAATCGGGATTAATATTTACAGGAGTTTCCCATTTTCCATTAACTTTTTGAGAAAAATACACAGCAGTGTAGAAAGGAAGTTGTGTATTATAAACGATAATAGATTCGTCGCCCGACAAAACTGGGTTTGTCTCTGATGAACGTGAGTTTATGGTATTCCCTAAATTATCATACTCAACTACTACCGGCGATTTTTCGAGTTTACGGGCGTTTTCGCACGAACGAATCTGATCATCAATAATAAGATGGTCATAGATTTTGGAATCGCAAATCGATTTGAAATATTTATAGGTTGTTATAGCTTTGTCTAATTGATTATTAATTCTGTACGCATCTCCCAGGTAAAAATGGGCGTCAATAGGGGCTTTGGTTTCTTTTAAACTACCTTCTTTGTAATTTGGGTTAATGTTTTTTATTGCTTTTTCAAGGTATTCGATGGATTTATGTTTTTCATAAGGGATGTTAAGAAAACAACGACCAATCCGGTAATTGATATTATCGTTCTGTGGATAGGTTAAGGATAGTTTTATATAAATAGGCAAGGCTTCTGAATATTCTTCATACAAAAAATAAGATTCAGCTTCCAGAAACATTTCACGAGGCGAAGATTTTTCTTGCCCAATGCTGGGAATTATGCACAAAAAGGGTGCAATTAGTACGAACAGGTAAATTTTTATCATTAGAAGTTATGCAATAAAAATTAAATCGGGATGAAATAACCAGACAAATTTAGAATTTTATTGCAAATGGAAAAATACTGGTTTGGAAGCTTTTGATGGTAGTGTCTAAATTTGAGACCAAGATGCTATTCATTTATATTATTCCGTTAAAAATCACGGTTGATGTTGAATGAATTTAAATTCTCACAAATTCGTTGTAAAAAACTACCTCCCATTGCTCCATCCACAACACGGTGATCGAATGAAAGAGAGAGAGTTACCATATCGCGAAGTCCGATTCCCGTGCCACCTTCAACGGTAATTGCGGCAGGTTTTCGGGTAATTGTTCCAATGGCTAAAATAGCTACTTGAGGGAGATTGATAATTGGAGTGCCAGAGATATTTCCGAATGCGCCAATATTAGTAATGGTGAATGTACCATCTTGTATTTCAATAGGTTTTAGCTTTTGGTCGCGGGCTCTTTTTGCTAAATCGTTCACCTGAGTTGCTAATTCTGATAGATTTAGCTGGTTGGCATTTTTTACAACCGGAACAATCAGGTTACCATCTGGCAGAGCTACTGCCATGCCAATATTGATATTATCTTTTTGAATTATATATTCGTCTTTTACAGATGCATTAATACCGGGGAAATCTTTTAAAGCCCGGGCTACGGCCTCGATAAACAAAGGCGTGAATGTAAGGTTTTCGTTAAATTTTTTCTGAAAAATATTTTTGTTTTTATTACGCCAAAGGACAATAGGGGTGATATCAACTTCCGAAAAAACAGTAACGTGTGGTGCTTTATGTTTCGATTCCAGCATGTTTTTGGCAATCAACTTCCTAACCCGATCCATGGGTATGGCAATTTCTCCGGGATTTACGATCGGAGGTTCAGAATTAATAATAATTAAAGGTTGCGGTGGTTCAAAATCTTTCGAAATTGTTGATAACTTTTTTTTAGGTCGTTGTAATATGTATGCTAAAATATCCTCTTTCGTCATTCGTTCATCTATTCCGGTTCCTTTAATCATATAAAGTTCTTCGATAGAAATCCCTTCAGAGAAAGCCAGATGCCGAACAAAAGGGGAAATAAATTTTCGCTCAGCTTTTATTATGGAAGGAGTCTCTATTGCGGGCGATAGTATGTTTTCTTCCGATATACCGGATTCTTTCATTTCCGATGGGAGCGATGAAACTGGCTCCAATAAGGCTGATTCTACTTCCTGTTCTGTGGCTATTCGCAGCAAAATTTGTCCAATCTTAGGTACAGCTTGCTCGGGAAGCAATATTTCGGCAACCATCCCCTCAATGGGTGAAATAACTTCCGAATCGACTTTATCAGTAGCAATTTCCACAAGTGCGGTCTCGGTGGTTACCATATCGCCGATTTTAACAAGCCACCGGGTTATGGTCGCCTCGGTAATTCCTTCGCCCAGGGCGGGTAATCGTACTTCGGTATAAGCCATATGTTATTGTTCTTTCAAAATTATTTATAGTAACTATAAACTGGAAATAACAGTCAATGTTTAATTCGTACAGGTGTTTTTAAATGATTTGGCTAAAAGTATAAAATCATTAGACATCTTATAGTCTTGCGCATAAGCATTATCCAGCCTTTTTTTAAAATCCGGATTCTCTTTACTTTCAGGATAGGCATCGGAAATAAAAAAAACTCCTGGTTTTAGATAAGGAACTTGATTTATTTCAGTAATGCAGGAATACCCAATCCATGTTTTTTTATTTCTAATAACCTGAAATAAATTCCTGATTAGTTTTATTGATGAAGGGATAATCCAGATCCATATGAGCGAAGTAATAAGGACCATTATGGAAGTAATTAAGTCGAATGTTCTTTTTAGCCGTTTATTTTTAGTAGTAGCAACTGAATTTAGGCTGTAAACATACAAATCGCCTGCGGTGTTAATAGAATTACTTCCAATAATTGATTCGCTGTTTGCCGGAGCAATTTTATAATCGCAACCAATATCCGACAGTTTTAACATTAAGTTTATAATGACGTTGTTTGATATATCTTTTGAACAAAATATTACTTCGTTTATTTTATTGATTCGGACAATTTCGGGCACATTCAAAATTGAGCCGGTAATAACAGGCGAATTTGTATTTTCGTCCGAAGCGTACCCCACAAAATCGAATTGAAAGTTAAGTTTTTCGAGTAAATTCTTAATCCTTTCGCATTCTGAAATAGAACCAGCAATTAGAATCCTTCGCCGGAGATTAATTTGTAATTGAAATTGTTTAAAACCGGATAAGGACATTAAAACTCTTACCACAACAGCCGAAACTAAGGCCAAGGAGGCTCCGGAAATAATTAACATTCTCGAAAAACGGTAATCCGAAGGGGAGAGGGCGTATAATATTAGTATAATCAATAAACCAGCCAATATTCCTCCAAAAACATTTTTAAAACGAATGGGAGAATCGTAAGCGCCGGAGTAAAATAGGGAAACAAGCCAGATAATTATATATGCCGGGATAATGAGCGTATAAAATTCAGAAGGATAATAGGCAGGTTGGTTAAACCAGAATTTCCCCCAAAAAGATGCCAGAAATATAAAACCTATAAACGCAAACAAAATATCGAGAATAGGAAGTAGAAGTTTTAAAAGTATCCGTTTAAAAAGGGAGATAGATGCTCTCAGGTAAATAGCAATACTTATAATGAAATGAAGGTATTTAGCGCTGTTCCCGGTAAAGTGTTTTTGAGCAAATACCTGCATTGCCTTGTAAAACAGGTAAACGTAGTTTAAACTGCTTTTTTTGGTACTTTCTCCCTTGTAATGAATAATGGTGGTGTGGGGGTAATAAATAACCTCAAAGCCGGCTTTTTGAATTCTGTAAGAAAGGTCAATATCCTCTCCATACATAAAAAAAGTTTCGTCGAGTATACCTACTTTTTCAAGAACACTTTTTCGCAGCATCATAAAGGCCCCGCACAAAACATCAACTTTGTGGGTTTTATTTTTATCGAGGTAGGTTAAATGGTATTTCCCAAAGATTTTCGATTTGGGCAGAAGCGTTGAAATGCCAAATATTTTATAAAAAGCTACCAAAGGAGTTGGTAATCCTCGTTTAGATTCCGGCAGAAAATTGCCTTTCCCATCAATCATTTTCACACCTAATGCTCCTGCATTTGTATGAAAATCCAGATATTCAATAGCTTGTGAAAATGTATCTTCTTCTACAACCGTATCAGGATTGAGCAATAAAATATATTCGCCAGCAGCCTGAACAATTGCTTTATTATTTGCTTTTGAGAAACCAAGGTTTTCATTGTTTTCAATAAGAACAACCTGGGAAAATTTTGCTTTAACCATAGATGCCGAACCATCTACCGAATTATTGTCGACTACAAATACTTCTCCCGAAATATTTTGCATGGCGCTAAACACCGATTGCAAGCATTGTTCCAGAAAAAATTTTACATTATAGTTAACAATAATTACCGAAAGCTTCATGAATATACCAGGCTTGAAATATTGACAGTAAAACTAAGGATTTTTTAGGCTATTTATGATTTATAAGGGTAGGTTTCTTCGAAACATAATGTTATAGATGCACCAATTAGATAGTTTAATTCAGAAATGCTCGGAATTTTTAAAATAAATGCTTTTATCTGCTTTTATTTTTGAGTTTGAAGCTTTTTAAAAAAATAGGCTAAAAAAAATTGGTTAGTTTATGTTTTATGTATATTTGGCAGGTAAAGGGTTTTAATTGTACGTATTTATTTTATAATTTACTGACTACTATTTGTTTAAACAAGCTACTTTAATTTCTATGGAAATTTTTCAAAAGGGTATTGTAAGCTTTTTCTATTTACTAGCCTGGACGGTTTCTATTCTGGCTTCATTATTTTTTCTGATTTTTATTTTAGGGGAAGGTGCCATTCAGGATATGCTTTCTGGAAAAGCTGAAGAGCTTAGTACTTTTATTCCCTGGTTATTGGTTGCTATTTTGGGTTGCGTAGTTTCTTTTTTCAAAAAGACAATTGGAGGGATTCTAATGATTCTTGGTGGATTTGCTATGATTATTAATTTTTATATGCGAACCCAATGGCAGGAAATTGGGATGATGGTTGCCTATGGACTTCCATACATTATTGCCGGTTTAACTTTTATCTTGCTTCGAAAAAAATAGCTTTTTATTCGTTTCCTATCTGAAAATTTTGAAATCAATTAGCGGGTCATCACCACTCTTTTATATCCAATTAGCTTGTCGTACCTCATTCCAAACCCCCGATAATAAACAAAAATAAAAAAATTGTTTTCCGTTTCAAAAAACGAACCTTCAATTTCCGATTCATCAAAACTGTTTTTATTTTTTGGAATAAGAACATACTGATAGTCGTAGTAGCCTTGTTTTAGAAAAAGCGATGCTTCGTAAATGTTTTCGGCTTCATTGTAGTTTAAGCGGTTTTCTTCGGTGAAGCTATAATTTGTTAGCGCTCCATAGATAAAAATATCGCCATCGGCGGGTACAATGTTTGCCTGAAGCGAAAATTTAACCCGAAAATAATCGGCTTCTAAAGAATTATCAGGATTTCTTAAGTCCTTATTTTCAATAACAAACAAGCCGTTTATGTCTTCTTTAAAAAAATAATTGTTTCGGGGCTTATCTTTTGCCAGATTAGCAGTATAGCTAGTGTTGTCGTCGTCAAAACTAACGACTTGGGGCGATGGGTATTTACGGCTGTTGATGTTAAAACTTCGGAATTCGTTTCCTGCTATAAATACATTTTCCTTGTCGTAGTTATAATCAAGGATCCCGTTTTTAATGAATAATGGTTTTAAGGAGGATAAGGATGTATTCCAGTCGAAATTTTTCGTTATGACCACTGAAATTTCGTTGTAAGGATTAGAAATAGGGAAATCAGTATGTAATATACTAAAGTTCAATTGATGCGATGTTGCTCTGTATTCCGGAAGAGTTGGGATTTTAGTTTCGGCAATTATTTCTATTTTTTTATCGGCCAGAACAAATCGTTTTATGAGTACCGGATTATCCGAATCGCTGTTTTCGAATACTTTTATGAGGTAGTTGCCCGAAAGAGTTAATAGCAGATCGTTTCCCGGCAATTCAATTTCGTAATGAACGTAATGCACTTCGGTATTAAATGAGGCCTGATAATTTGAAACAGGATATGAAAAAAGTCCCGATGAATATTCGGAGGGCGAAAGACGGGATTCTGTCCAGTTCCCATTACAAAGGATGATCGAATAGTAATAATTTTTGGGTTGGTCCGAAATTTCATCAAAAGAGAGGACGAGAGGACTTCCCTCTTCCATTTCGAGAATAGGAAAAGAAAGAGGAAAGTCCTTTTTATGAAAAAGTACACTTTTTATAACCGGTGAAATGTATTCCTTCCCGATATCAGCAGATTGGGCACTGCCAAAAGCGTAACAAAAATACAGAAGGAGAAAAGAGTTCCATTTTTTCATGGATTATAGCTTTTGAATTTTCTTAGTTCCCTGTTTTCGGGGCATCCACATGTCGGAAGCAGTGAGTCCTACTTCATCCAATACTTCAAAGCAATAATCGTAATTGAGGTCGTCTTTACCAAGATTATTAGTGCCAAAAGAAAATTTTACACCGGCTTGTTTGGCCTTTTTAATAAATTCGATACCAGGAATCTTGTAACGAGCATTTATTTCCAATGCCACATCGTTTTTGACTAAAGCGTTTATTACCCTGTCCATCCGCTCAGTAGTCCATAATTCGTTGTAACGGGCAGCAATTTCTTCGGGGATGAAAGTTGGGTTTACATAAATATCAATAGGTTCTTTTAGTATTTGTTCAATTTTGCTCACAAGCTCATCCATAAACATATTAGGGTCACCTACTTCGGTTTCTTCTTTTATCCATAAACGCATTCTAAAACCTTTATTATTAGTCCAGGTCATGGCATCTGTAAAAATATAATCGAAACGGGCAGCGGTGTCAGGAGAAAATAACGTCATCCACTCGCGGCCTTCTGCCTGCATTCCTCTGTATATTGCAGCATTTTCGATGCTATTCATATAAGCATTTAATTCGCCATTGTTTGTAACAGGGAAACGTAGTCCGCAATTTGCCGCAATTCCATAATTTATTCCTTTATTTTGGGAGATTATTACTGCATCTTCGAGGGTAAGTCCACCTTTCAGGTGCACATGAAAATCGATTAATGGAAAGTTTGCAGCATGAAGCTGTGTAATTTTCTTATCGTATTCCCGGTCTATAGATGTTTGAGCAACCAATTCGTTTTTTTGAGGAATTAATTGAATGTTTTTAATGGAAACTTTCCCCTGGATATTCCTTATTCCAACAGTGCCGCTTGAAAGTAGCCTGTTTTTAAGATCTTCGGGTCTCCAGGGATTGGAAGGTTCTGTATAAGATGCAACTTGTATATTGTTTAAAAAAACTTTAATTTCTTTATCAAGAACTGATATTTTCAGATTAAACCATTGTTGATCTTTTATGAAAGGGAAATAAACATTCCGTATCCGGTCAATACTGCCGGTAAGCTTTATATTCTCTCCGGAGTTTGCGCCTTTGTATGTATTTTGAATTCGAATGGAATAACCTTTGGGAATTTCCTGTCCTTTTGATAAATCGGTATGAAAGATGATTTCTGCAATAGCTTCGGGTTGTGTTTTAATATCGCAGGATAAAACAAAATTTTGAAACTGTTTATCTTTTCCATTAAAAAACAGGGCGCCCGATTTTCCTTGCGAAACAATAGCATTGTCTTCGATAGTAAAAACAGATGGAACGACTGGTGATAACCAATTTTTTAAATCCTTGCCGTTAAAGAGTGAAATGCTTTTTTCCTGCGAAAAAGAAATGCTAAATAAACAAAAAGCGAGGACAGTAGTTAGTATTTTAATCTTCATTTTGTGTGTGAATTTTAGAGTAGTTAAATCGTGTAATACAATAATAATGATACTATAAATAACTTATTTAAGCGCTGTTTATTGGACAATAACAGGAGATTTATATGATTAAAAATTGTTATTTAAGCATTGTAGCTATTATATTTCGCATTTTCTCCTGACTTATTGGCTTGTAATCGTTGGTAATTTTGAATTCTTTGTTGTTTATAGCAGAAGGGATTATTTTTTTGGCTGTTAGCGTCAATCGCATTTTATCCAGATCGATTTCAAACTTCATAAGTACGCCGTCAATTTCGCTATAAGGAGTATTAATATTGGGGTTTTTAATAAAAAATAAATCGGAATGTAAAACTTCGAAATTTCTATGTTCTTTGATATTCGTTACAATTGATTTGTTGCAGTTGATACCTGCCAAAGAAACTGAATCTTCTTTATTCTCAATGGCATAAGTTGTTTCGGGCTGAAAAAAAACGGGTACCTCATTATCAGTTCCTTCATACTTATACTTTTTATTAAATATTTTTATAGTCGATATATGCGTTCTTTCAGAGAGATCAGTTGTATTTGTAATGCAAAACACCCCCATCATATCTTCAATTTTGTATGAAGCAAATTCTTTGTTAAAACTTAATACCATCGTTTTTGGAAGAAACTGCACCGGGACAGAGCTGGCAATATCGCTGTGATAGCTGATGTCGTATACAATTGTTCCTTCGGTTATTTTTCTTAAGTCTTTATCAGATTTGCAGGAGTATACAAAAATAATTAGGACAATTAGACTTAATCTACTCATTAACAATATATTAATTGTTTATAGGCATCATCGCACCCGTGTAAAAGTAGAAAAATTATTAATTGGTTATTACTTTATTGCCATTGATGTTTTTAAATACAGTTTTACATTTAAAATCCTTGATCTTAAACTCTAAATTGCACTAATTATAGTTTATAACAAAACTCTTTTTATATGCCTGTAAATCTTAAAAATAGAAGTTTTTTAAAACTTCTGGACTTCACGCCAACCGAAATTAAATTTCTTTTAAAGCTAGCCTCTGATTTAAAAGCTGCTAAGTATGCCGGTACGGAACAACAGATGTTAAAAGGTAAAAATATTGCTTTAATTTTCGAAAAAACATCTACACGCACCCGTTGTGCATTTGAAGTTGCTGCGTTTGACCAGGGGGCAAATATTTCATACCTGGGGCCTTCGGGTACTCAAATTGGTTCAAAGGAATCGATGAAGGATACTGCCAGGGTTTTAGGACGTATGTACGATGCTATTGAATATCGCGGATATGGACAATCTATCGTGGAAGAATTGGCCAAATTTGCTGGTGTTCCTGTATATAATGGTTTAACGGATGAGTTCCATCCAACGCAAATACTTGCCGATTTACTCACCATGCAAGAACATAGTGAGAAGCCAATTAACCAGTTGAAATTTTGTTATTTGGGCGATGCCCGGAATAATATGGGCAATTCGTTAATGGTTGGTGCAGCAAAAATGGGAATTGATTTTAGAGCAGCTGCTCCTAAGGCCTGTCAGCCGTCTCTTGAACTTGTAAACACCTGCAAAGAAATTGCCAAACAAACCCGGGGAAAGGTTACTATAACCGATAATGTAGTTGAAGCAGTGAAGGATGTTGATTTTCTGTATACCGATGTTTGGGTTTCTATGGGAGAGCCTGAATCGGTTTGGGAGGAAAGAATAAATTTGTTGAAGCCTTATCAGATTAATAAAAAAGTGGTGGATCTTACAGGCAATCCAATGGTGAAATTCTTACATTGCTTACCGGCATTCCATAACAGGGAAACAAAAGTTGGAGAAGAGATATTTAAGAAATTTGGCCTGGAAGCCATGGAAGTAACTGAAGAAGTTTTTGAATCGGAATATTCGCTCGTTTGGGATCAGGCTGAAAACAGGATGCATACCATAAAAGCAATTATGGTAGCAACATTGAGGTAATTGCATTTGTCAAAAAAAATAAGATTCGAATTTTATTAAGTGATGTATTTTTTTGCATAAATCACATCATATTACTAACTTGTATCACTCAAGTATCATTTAATTTTTTCGAATATGACCATTTATATTGGCAACATTCCTTACAACATGAAGGAACAGAATCTGATCGACGTTTTCAATGAATTCGGTTCAGTTGAATCTGCAAAGGTTATTATCGACAAAAAAACCAGACGTTCCAAAGGATATGGTTTTATTGAGATGAAAAACCCTGGCGATGAGGAGAATGCTATTGAAGCTTTAAACGGGAAAGAAATTGGGGGCAGAAAAGTAAAGGTAAATTTGGCGAATCCCAAAAAGGAAAAAGAAGAGGAAGCTTAAGGAAACGTATTTGACAAAAATAAAAACGGCCTCCATGAGGTCGTTTTTATTTAAACAATTCAGCTACAAAGTAATATATCATAACAAATACCAGACTCATTTTTATACCTGTTCCTAAAATAAATCCTATAAAGGCTCCCATTCCGGATTTTAGGGCCTGATGAGAATCTTTTCCTGCAATTAATTCGCCAGCAACAGCTCCTAAAAATGGGCCCAAAATAATTCCAACGGGTGGGAAGAAGAACCCAAGAACCAATCCCAATGTTGCTCCCGTTACACCATAACCGGATCCTCCCCACTTACGGGTTCCCCACAAGGGAATAAAGTAATCAATTATCGACACAATAATTGTAAGGACAGCAAAAAGCCATAATGTCGAAGATGGGAAATCGGCAAATCGTGTCCACTCTAAAAATAGTAATCCTAAAAAGCTAAGAGGGGGACCGGGAATGATGGGGGCTAAACATCCAACTAATCCCAAAAGAATCAGAATAAATCCAAGGCTAACAAGAATATAATCCATCTTATTTGCGCATAAATGTATCTACCTTATAACCGGCATCTTCAATAGCTTTAAGAATCGCTATATCATTTGTTTTCGTGCTATCGTACGATACAAGGGCTTTATTGTCTTTAAACGATGCGTCAACCTGAGCGATTCCCTGAAGTTCATTAATACTTGTTTTTATAGTGTTTTCGCATCCTGTACAATGCATCCCCTTAACCTGGAATTCTGTTTTTGCAAGAAGTGCAGCTGAATCTACCGATTGGCTTGACAATGCAGGCTCGCTTGATGTTGATGTTTTGCAACTCGATAGAGCAACGAAAAATACAAACGAAAAAAGTATGAATGTTTTCATGGGTTTAATTTTCTGTCAAATATACAAAATCGCACTAAATATAAGTTTTGGTTGCAGGGGTAAAAATTTCATTAAAATTATGTTGTATTTTCAAGGAAAGCTTTTCAATTGAAACATTGGATAAAAACGCTGCTCTTTCATATATTTCCCTGATAGTGAAATCGGAATCGTCAGTTTCGAGGAATATACATTCTAAAGGAATGGATGGAAAAACAATAGAGGCATTAGAATTTTCGTTCAATAAGGCCTTTCCAAAGGATAAAAATATTTTCTTCTGAAGTAATTGATTGGCAATTTTCAAATTTTGATTGAAACCATGAACAATCCATGGCTGAGATGGATTTACTTCGGCATGAATCTGCAATAACTCGCCCCAGGCTTTTACGCAATGAATGATTACCGGCAATTTGAATTTTTTAGATATTTCAAGGTGCTTCTGAAAAACGTATTGTTGGTCTTGAAGAGGGGGTCCTTTTAATCGATCAAGACCGGTTTCGCCTATTGCAATAATATTTTTTTTTGTGGGAATAAGTTTTTCTAACTCCGTTAAATCACTGTTCCAATTATTAAGATCGATATGCCATGGATGCAACCCAACCGAGCAATTCTTGTACTTTTTTTCTTTTATAGTAAGGATGTCCTGGATAAAAATATTTTGAACAAAGATTGAGTATTCTGATAAGATATGGTTATGTGTATGAATATCGATAAATAAAGGAGTACTCATTCCGGGATTATCACTTATTGGTAGCTAATTTGTGCTTTGTATTACATTGGCCTGAGCATCCGGTACAAATTGTTTTTTTATACCGGGTGGTTTGAATAATCCTAAATATGCTATAAAATGCGTATCCCAGAGCAGTTAAAACCGTAAAGAAGGTAAATAAATCCTGTATCATAATTCTTTTATAATAAAACTGAGCCAACCTGATATACTATAAACGCAGAACACCATGCTAAAGTTGTAGTATAAAAAACTGTAAATAGGGCCCATTTCCAATTTCCCGACTCTTTCCCTATAGCTACAATTACAGCCACACAAGGCGAATAAATGAGAATAAAGATCATAAAAGATAAAGCGCTTAATTTAGTGAACGATCCAGTCTGTTTATAAGATGCAGAAGGTTTTTCTTTTAATTTTTCAGCAAGACCTTTACGATTATCGGTACTGGAGTCGACTTGGTAAAGTACAGCCATAGTGCTTACCACTACTTCTTTTGCTGCCAGTCCCGTTAATAAACTGATACTCATTTTCCAATCGTAACCCAATGGTTTCATTACAGGCTCAATAAATTTGCCAATAGTCCCGGCATACGATTTCTCCTGACGCTCGCTTTCCATGGCCAGATTAATTTCTTCGGCCGCTTGTTTGTATTGCTGTTCAATTTTTGGGTGGTCTATCGCTGCTGTTTTTGCCAAATCCTGTTTCCTGTTATATTCTATTTGGCTTAATTCGGAAGTGTAATTTCGCGAAAACGATACTTTCCTTGGATAAAAACCCAAAGCCCAGATAATGATAGAAGCTACCAGAATAACACCTCCCATTTTACTTAAGTATTGCTGCGCTTTATTCCACATATGGCGGGTGGTATTGCGAAGTGTTGGGATTCGGTAGGGAGGCAGTTCCATGACAAAAGGAACATCCGGCCCCTTGATTACCCATTTATTCAATATTATCGCAGTTATGCAGGCAAGGCATATTCCAAAAATATAAATTGCAAAAAGTACCAGCCCTGCATAGTACGGAAAAAACGCGGTAATAAGCAGTACATAAACCGGAAGCCTGGCGCTACAAGATATTAATGGCGCTATTAGCATTGTAATAAGGCGGGTTTTTCTGTTTTCAATTGTGCGGGTAGCCATAATTGCGGGAACATTGCATCCAAAACCCATAATTAATGGGATAAAGGACTTTCCATGCAAACCTATTTTATGCATTAATTTATCGGTAATAAATGCAGCTCTTGCCATATATCCCGAATCTTCCAACAGCGATATAAAAAAGAATAACAATAAAATATTGGGTAGGAAAACAATTACTCCACCCACTCCTCCAATAGCGCCATCAATTAGTAAATGCTTGAAGGAGCCTTCGGGGAAAGATTCTGATAGAGCATTGCTTAAAAACGATACTCCGTTGTTTATCCAATCCATTGGGTATTTTCCGACAACAAACGTTGTTTCGAACATAATCCAAAGAAAAGCCAGGAATATAGGGAATCCCCATGTTTTATGGGTAAGCCATTTATCAATTTTAGTGGTTGTTGAATTTGACGTATCAAACTCACCTATATATGTTTCTTTTAAAGCGCCGTCAATAAAACCATATTTAGCATCGGTAATTATAGTTTCGCTGTCTTCCAGAAGAAGTGCTTCGAGGTTTTTCTTTTCTTTATGGGCTAATTTTTGGATTTCGGCAAAATTGGGGCAT
>JAIFLU010000022.1 GCA_020048915.1 Bacteroidota bacterium
CCTCTTTATAAATGAAACCATATCAACAAACCTTTTTCTGTAAACCTCCGCATCAAATTCACTAGTGTTTTTCGCTTCAAGATATATGTTTAGAAATTTAGCTACATCATGTTTAAATTCAAGATATTTATCAGAATATGCTAGGAAACGTAAAACTAATTCTTCATATTCCCCACGTTTTTCTCTTTCATCTGAAACGGGACAAATATTTCTAAAATCTTGATTAGTTTTAAGTTCGAGAACCAAATCATAAAATGGACCAGAAAACGACCCTTTTCGTATTTCAGAGTCTGTGAGCCCTTCACTTGTAGTGTTTATCCGTTCGAAAATATCCTGACGGATAGCCTCAGAGGCATCATCGACAACTATGATTCTGAAATCTTGGTTTTCCAAATATCTTTGTAAATTAATTGGCAAATCTCTAAATCTTGCACCATCTAACTCGCTTAGTTTTTCTAATTTCCTTAAACTAAATTCATCATTGTAAAAAGAAATTAATGTTCTAATCCTTTGAGAACCATCAATTATTTCTAAACGTCGTTTTTCATCTTCAGAAACCAAAAATGGCGTTAATGGCATACCTAATAGAACGGATTCAATAAACTTTGATTTCTTATCATTTTGCCAAACAAATTCTCTTTGATAATCTGGAACATATAGAGTTGTATTTTCGTTACCTTCTTCTCCATACTTTGAACGAATTACTTCAAACGAATAGTCTTTAGTCCGATACTCATAAAGCTTAGACTTTTGATTAAACTGTTCAATTATTTGAATCTGCTTTTCTTCAGAGAACTTACTCTTTTTCCGATTTGCCATTATTAAGGTTGTCAATGTGTTTTAGAATACTAATACCAATAACTTCTCCTAGCCTTGGAGGAACAGCATTTCCAATGTGTTTAGCTACATGTTTTGCAACAAGACTTTCATTATTTGGTGCAAATTGATAATTATTTGGGAAACTTTGCAATATTGCAGCCTCTCTCAATGTAATTGCTCTATCTTGTTCAGGATGTCCAAATCTGCCATTGCCAATACCATTGCAAAATGTGGTCATTGTAGGCGATGGTTCATCCCATTTCATTCTCCCATATACACTTCCATATCCTTTCCCAGTTTCAGACACATGACATGCCAATTTTAACTCATCATCCCAATCTGTCTTCCAACTTCCACCAGGTTTTGATTGCTTAATTCTTTTTATGTTGAGTTCTGAAAGTTTTGCTGCTTTATGGGTAATATCATTTTTCAAATATTCCCCGTTCTTAATTTCCTCCAAATGACCTATTGCATCCTTCACTGTGAGATATTCCTCCTTTTTATGAGTAGGTGGAATCAGAGAAATCTCTCCGTGTTTTGATCCCAACAAAACCAATCTTCTTCTATTTTGTGGTATTCCATAATCTGGAGCAAACACCACATCATACCAAACATGATAACCATTTTTTTTTAATTTTTTAACAAAATCATTAAATACAGGTGCAGCTTGGAATTTAAGTAATGTTGGAACATTCTCCATTGTTACAAAATCAGGATTTGTTTCTTCAATTAATCTTGAAAATTCATAAAGTAATTGCCACCTATTGTCTTTTTTCTTATCTGATTTATATGTGTATGATGAAAAAGGTTGACATGGTGCACATCCTGCAAGTAATCGTAAGGATTTTTTATCAAATATTTTATTTAATGTTTCTCCTTTTACATTATCAACACTTTCATGAATGAAATCAGCTTTGCAATTTTCAGAATAAGCATATTCACAGGTTTTGTCAATATCAATACCTGCTTTAACTTCAATGCCTGATTGTTTAAGCCCATATGACAACCCTCCAACCCCACAAAACAGGTCAATTGCTGATATATTAAAAGTTTCATCCATAATTTACAAATATAAAATTTTGAAATCGGATAATTGCAAAATGCTTTTATTAGTTTTAAAGATAATATTAACAGATAATGCTGTCCTAAAGAACATTGGTAAAAAAAGCACTTTTTTGCAAATTTTGGTTGTGGGTCAATTACGCTTTTTTCTTTATCAGCAGTAACCCAAAAAAGGTCAATATACCGTTGACAATTATCAGCTCAAAACCAAACACATACCCGCTGAACCACGAAACTGAATAACTGTTTAGCAAATGGGTAAGAACAGGCGAAATTATTACGACTACCGGCACCAGGCGGTCGTTAAGGTTCCAGCGGGTAAATAATCCAAAGGAAAATAAGCCCAATAGCGGACCATAGGTATAACCTGCCAGGGTAAATATTTTGTCGATAACCGCTTTGTCATTTACAGTTCTAAAAAACAGTATCAGTAAAAAAAAGATAGTAGCTATGCTAATATGAACCAGGTAGCGGATGTTTCTTTTTTGCTGATCAGTTAAACTCTTATGCTTGGGAAGTCCAAGGAAATCGATAGTAAACGAAGTGGTGAGCGAGGTAAGGGCTCCGTCGGCACTGGGATAAGCAGCAGAAATGAGTCCGATAAAAAATACAATACCGGCTACAGGAGTAAGGTGGTTTATGGCGATAGCCGGGAAAAGATTGTCCGAAGAACCCATGGTGTCGATGGAGTGAGACGAAGCATAAATATTCAGAATTGCACCCAGAAAGAGGAACATCATGTTTATAAAAACCAAAATCCAGCTGAAGGTAATCATATTAATTTTTGCTTCCTTCACATTACGGCAGCTCAGGTTTTTCTGCATCATCTCCTGATCGAGGCCTGTCATTCCAATGGCAATAAAAGCTCCTCCTAAAAAATGCTTTAAAAAGAATTTCTTATCGTGCCAGTCGGTTTCAATTATTTTGGAGTAATCGCTGTTCCAAACCCGCGATGCCATGGTACTAAAATCGACATTCAAATCCTTTAAAATATAATGAATACAAAGTACCACAGCCCCCAGCATAAAAGTGGTTTGCAAGGTGTCAGTCCAAACAATTGTTTTTATCCCTCCTTTAAACGTGTATAGAATAATGAGGGTTATGAAGATTGCCACATTCACTGCAAAGGGAATGTTCCAGGCATCGAATACAAAAACCTGCAAGACATTTACCACCAGAAAAAGACGAAGAGAAGCACCAATGGTTCGCGAAAGCATAAAAAAAGCCGCTCCGCTCTTATAGGTCCAAAAGCCAAAACGTTGTTCGAGGTAAGAATAAATAGACGTTAAGTTTAAGCGATAATAGAGTGGTAGCAGAATGGTAGCAATAACAGCATAGCCAAACAAATATCCAATTACCAGCATCAGGTAAGTGAATTGGGTGCTACTGACCCATCCGGGAAGCGACATAAAAGTTACTCCCGAGAGGGAAGCCCCAATCATGCCATACGCTACCACATACCAGGGCGAAACTTTGTTTCCGATGTAAAACGACTCATGATTTGCTTTGCGGGAAGTAATATAGGTAATAGCGAATATCAGTGCAGTATAGGCAAGAAATATGGTTAATATGAGGTATGAAGACATAGACTGAAATTTTATAGCTGCAAGGTTAGAAAAAACAATTCAAACTCGCATGCCGAAATAAAAAAATAATAATAAATCCCTGCTTTCTCCTAATTTTGTTATTCAAAAAAAAGCAAGATATGTCGCTCATTTCATTTCCGTCGAAGCTGCTTGAAAATGCCGTAACTGAGTTTTCGCAGTTGCCGGGTATTGGTCAAAAAACAGCATTACGCATGGTTTTATATTTGCTTCGGCAGGATAAGGAAACGGTAAATAGTTTTGGAAATTCTATCATTCAACTTAAAAAGGATATAAAATATTGCAAAGAATGTTTTAACCTATCCGATACGGAAGTGTGCAGTATCTGTTCAGCTTCCAATCGCGACCATGGCCTTGTTTGTGTGGTCGAAAACATTCGTGACGTAATGTCGATAGAAGCAACCGGGCAGTATTTTGGAGTATACCATGTTTTGGGGGGAATTATTTCTCCCATGGATGGTATAGGGCCATCGAACCTTGCCATAAAGGAACTGGAAGAACGGGTTTCGACGGGAAACATTGCTGAAGTAATTTTGGCATTAAGCACCACCATGGAGGGAGATACAACCAATTTTTATATTTTCAGGAAGCTAAAACCCTATCCGGTTAAAGTTTCAACCCTGGCAAGAGGCGTAGCGGTGGGCGACGAGCTGGAGTATGCCGATCAGGTAACGTTGGGGAGGTCGATTGTGAACCGAACGCTCTTTGAAGGGACTATTTCTTAAACCTGTAAATGTTCCGATAAAATATAGCAGAAATATTTGATGATATACGTACTTTTTTTAATCTTTGCGCAAACGATGGCGCAAATGCTATTGCTTGTTTTACATATCTAATCAGTTTATAAAAATCAAAACTCCTATGAACCATAAAGTTATAACCTTTGGAGAAATCATGCTCCGTTTAAATACACCCGGATTTGAGCGATTTTCGCAAGCTACAAGTTTTGTTGCCTCGTTTGGAGGTGGAGAGGCCAATGTCGCCGTATCGCTTGCCAATTATGGTATTCCGGTGGAATTTGTAACCCGGTTGCCAAAAAACGATTTGGGCGATTCGTGCATGATGAATCTTCGCAAATACAATGTTGGTACAAAATTTATCGTTAGGGGAGGAGAACGGATCGGGATTTATTTCCTCGAAACCGGAGCGGTTGCCCGTGCAAGCAAGGTGATATACGATCGTGCTTATTCTTCTATCTCCACGATTGAAACGGGTATGATAGACTGGGACAAAGTTTTTGAAGACGTTACCTGGTTTCACTGGACAGGGATAACACCTGCCATATCGCAAAGTGCTGCCCAGGTATGCCTGGAAGCTATTAAAGCAGCCAATGCCAGAGGTATAACCGTATCTACCGATTTAAATTTTCGCAAGAACCTTTGGAGATATGGTAAAAAAGCAGGGGAGGTAATGCCCGAATTGGTGGAAGGTTGCGATGTGATTCTTGGAAACGAGGAAGATGCTGAAATGGTATTTGGAATTAAACCCGAAGGAATGGATGTTACCAAAGGCCATGTGGAAGCTGCCGAATACGAATCGGTTTGCAAGCAATTAGTGAAACGTTTTCCACTCGCTAAAAAGGTAATTATTACGCTTCGCGGCTCTGTTAGTGCTAACCATAATACTTGGTCGGGCGTGCTTTGGGACGGAAAAAAACTTTATGAAGCCCCCCAGTATAATATTACCCATATTGTCGACCGCGTTGGCGGAGGAGATTCATTTATGGGTGGGCTTATTTATGGCTTAATTACTTATTCGGGCAACGACCAGAAAGCGCTTAATTTTGCAGTTGCTGCATCCTGTTTGAAGCATACCATTGTGGGCGATTTTAACCTGGTAACGGTAGATGAGGTGGAGAAACTTATGGCTGGCGATGCTTCCGGCAGGGTTTCGCGGTAAATAATCCTTGAACATGTTGAGGCTGTGTAAAAAGTTGTTTTTGAAGGCCAGATTGCAAGTCCGGCCTAGCGTATACTGTTATTTATTAAGCCAAAACGCTGAGCTGGATTTGCAATCCAGCTCCCATTGAACACTTTTTACACAGCCTCTATAAAAAATTAAACTAAAAAAGTATTGTTAGCGTTTATAAAAATTCACCCTTTGATAATTAAATTGATTATGAAAAGCAAATTCACGACTTCCCTCTTAGGCATAGTCTTTATTTCATGTTTAGTTTGCACTAATGCGTTGGGCCAAACCCCATCGCGCAGTGACTGGTCAACCGGCAAAGCTGCCAAGTGGTTAAAAGCAGGAAAATGGAGCAACGGCTGTAAAATTAAAGTACACAAATCGGCCGATGTTCAGGAATTCGCATACCAATATCACAAAAATAAAGCGTTATGGGACAAGGCTTTTCTGTTTTTAAAAAATACAAACCTCGATACTATTTCTCCTGGTAAATATCCTATTGATGGCGAAAATGCTTTTGCAGTAGTTTCGGAAGGGTCAACCAAAGCCTTTGAAGCTACCAAATGGGAAGCTCACCGCAAATACCTCGATATTCAATATGTTATTAAAGGGAAGGAAAAAATGGGGAAAGCACCCATTGCTAAAGCCACTGAAATTGATCCATTCAGCGAAACTAAAGATATTGGTTTTTATACGGTTCCCGAGGGCGAAGCTACTTACCACGTTGCTGCCCCAGAGGCATTTTTATTGTTCTTTCCCAAGGATGCCCATCGGCCCGGAGTTAAAATTGAAGGGAGTGATGCTACGAAAAAAGTAGTGATTAAAATTAAGGTGGATTAGCTTTATTCTGCAATCTCCGAAAAATAACCCATAACCCTAATATAAATTATATGGTAAATAATAGTTTTAAAAACCAACGAAATAACCTATACATAATAGGTATCCTGGTGTTTTGCTTATCTGGTATCTCTCAGTATGCGAATGCTCAGGTAGCTGTGGGATTGGATAACTGGTTCAACCGCGAAACCAACCAAAAAACCGGAAAACCGTTTCATTATTTATGGAACGATACCGCATTTAGCGGATATGCCCGCTGGGGAAAAATATTTACCGATAAGGGCGCTGTTCTATCAACCCTAGATCGGCCAACTGCATCCGTATTAAGTAAAGTCAATGTTTATCTTATTGTGGATCCCGATACCACCACCGAGAATCCGGCACCTAATTATATTTTACCCGACGATGTGAAAGCAATTGAACAATGGGTAAAAAAAGGTGGCGTATTAATATTGATGGCCAACGATGCCCCCAATTGCGAATTTACCCACCTAAACCATTTATCCTCCAGGTTCGGAATAGTATTCAACCATGTTTCCATGCATCCGGTAATTAATAGAAAGTGGGATATGGGCGCTTTTACTTCTTTTTCGGCACATCCTGTTTTTAATGGGATAAATAAGATTTATTTAAAGGAAATTTCGTCGCTTACCCTCTCGGGGAAAGCCAAACCTGTACTTCAGGAAAATGGGCATACCTTTATGGCCGAAACCAAATATGGTAAAGGATGGGTATTTGCAGTGGGCGATCCCTGGATTTATAACGAATATATGGATCACGACCTTTTACCGGTGGATTTCCAAAACAGAAAGGCTGCTGAAAATCTTACGGGTTATTTATTATCAAAAGTTTCCAAAAAAGCTGGGAAGTAATCAGTATCCCACAATTCCCCAGAAAATTAAAGACCTTATTTGGAAAACTACTTAAACGTTTAAATTAACAAGGTTGAAATTCCCATCACCAATGGAAATTTCAACCTTGTCATTAAAGGTAAAAGTGCTTTTATATGAGGGAAATAAATCGTTCTATTTTATAAAAGGCTGATCACTGCCAAATCCATCAATTTCGTAGTGAATATCAAAGGATAGCAAAGCAACCCCACCGGTATATGTATCTGCAGCATCATTCGACTTACGAAAAAATCGACACATCAAAATGCTGCTAATTTTTTTTGTACCATCCGTTATGGAAGGTAAATCTGTGATGAAATGCTTATCTTGATCCGTGCCAAAATTAATTTGTGAAGTAGTAGCTGTTATTGTGGTAGTATTTGGAAAAAGTACCGGTGTGACTGGGTCGTAATTCGCCCAGGAATATTCAAATCCCCACACCGCAGAACTGGTAGTATTCGAACCTGTTGTTTGCGGCGACCAATGTACGTGCGGATAAAGTACTGTTCCTTCCTTCCAGTTGTGTGGAATCTGAATCGAGAAAAAAACCTGTTGCTCATTGGCATTATTAATATCATCAAAACGAAAGGTTTGAACTGTTGTTTTAAATGTTGTAAAAGCAGGTGGGTTTGACCCTCCGGTATAGGTTGAAAATGGACTAACAACTAAGTCATTCCATGTAGTTGCTGCATTGCTTAAAATTAATGTCCCTCCTTCTTTAACAGTAATCCTGTTCCTATCAGATATGCTTCCGTTTAAAACCTCCCGCCAACTAACGGTGGAACGGTCATCTTTTTTTCCATAAAACCAGAAGCTTTTGGTGCTTGTGTCAAATACCAATAACCCTTCCACCGGACTGCTTATTGCTTTTCGGGCTGTGGAGTCCATTCTGGGCAACAATACCCCCCTGGTAGCAGATTGTACATCTAATACAGCTGAAGCATCAATAGATTGCGCTGCAGCATCGCTTATACCAACACTTTGTGAATACAGATTAAACCCCCAAATAATTTGGAGGCTTAAAAAAATTATAACCTTTTTCATATTTATTGTTTTTAGGATCTTGGTTTTGTTTAAAGGTAAGACTAACCTTTCAATAAATCAATTAATTAAGGGTGATCTAAATCATCACACTTGTTTTAATAGATAATTAAAGGATCAAGCGGAAAAGTTTGCCTAATTACAGAGGAGTTCTTTTCGATAAATATGATCCAAAGAAATTATTGTTGATCCAATAAATGCCAGTATTGCTTGTATTGCACGTTCGCACAGGATGAATTAGTATATGTTTTTAATATTTCACCTGCAAGGATAGATTGTTCTCCTTTTTATTTCTAATTTTAATACAAATGACTTTACTAATTAAAACGATTTTGTAGAAAATCATTCTTTCCAAGTTTAGTTTAACCATAATCTCATATAATAATGCTCAAAATCAATATGTTGGAAAAACTAAAAATCTTAATAAATAACCCTATATACCGTTTTCTCTTTCTGAGTTTTGTCTATTCCCTTATTTGGGATATTCTCCTATATCAACTTTTGATACCGGTAGCATTCGAGGAGTGGGTAATTGAACAAGTTGGAGCGTTAAGCCGGTTAATTTTGTCTATGGCGTATGCAGGTATTTCCTTTAGCAATGACAACCTATATATCGGTGGAATTTTGTGCGTGCACATTGGTATTCCCTGCAACGGAGTGGAAACAATGGGTATTATTTCGTGCATTATCCTGGCATTCCGTGCAGCATGGTTTCATAAATTATGGTTTATACTCTTGAATTATACTGTCATATTCTTACTAAACGCCGTGCGGGTTGCCGTTTTAGCCGCTTTAGTTTATGAGCGAAATCAAAGTTACGAAATCAACCACAAATACATTTTCAACATTGTACTTTACGGAGTTTTATTGATTTTATTTGCCCTATGGAGCCAAAAAATAAGCAAACAAGAAGCAAAGCCGATAAAATCCTAAAGATATTGAAACTGCTTCTATTGGGCATGCTCCTTATCATTTTTGCCCTGAAGTACGATGCTTTTAATTCGTATTTGATTAGCAACGCGCAATCGCTAACCTTTCTATCCTTTTCGGTGTGGATATGGGTAATTAAAATTTTATCGTACACCGTTCAATTATTGATTGATTATCTGATCCTGCTGGTACTGACCGAAAATCACCGATTCCCGACCCTGTTGATATTTGTTTCCCTGTTTTTTTTGATTATAGGATTTCTGTTGGCATTTATCTCACAGAAATTGGGGACTCAGCTCCCTATAACAGTAAGTTCTTTTTTTGTAAAACTGGTTAAATCGCAGGTTTTGCTGATACTATTTGTTGCTGGGTATATTGTTGGTAAGGTTTACAAAGCTTAACCCAGTCAGTATTTCAAATCCTGACTGAGTTTTTATAAACAACCAATTATTCAAACTTAATCGCTAATCTTCCTCAAAACAATTTCATACACCTCGTTTTCAATCCGACGTACTTTTTCGACCATCTCCTCCCCTTTTTGAATTATTTCAGATTTAAAAGATGCATCTTTTAGTCCGGAAGCATTAATTTTTACATTGAGCCAGGCTCCTAAAACGCCCGATCGGATTGCCAGTGCGCCAACCCCTGCATCGGAAACTGAATTCGGATTCCCCGTTTCGGCCATTGCTTTTACAATTTCCATCGCAGCCAATCCGGATTCCATCACTTTAAAAGGAATTTCGATGGCATGACGTGTTGCCTCCTGAATGGCAGCCGATCGCTTCTTTTTTTCATCCTCCGTATTTTTCGACAAACCAAAGGCGTCCATAATACGATTAAAAGCTCTTGTATCCTCATCAACCAACTTTAACAACTCTTTTTGCAGTGTCATCCCTTTTTCGGCCCAGCTCGAAAATTCCTCCCAGCGATCGTCCCACCCTGCCTTGTGCGACGAAAGATTCGCAACCATCGTCCCCAAGGAAACACCCATTGCTGCCATGTAGGCAGATACCGATCCCCCTCCGGGAGCAGGCGATTCAGAGGCTGTTTCGTTGGCAAACGCTTTCAGGCTCATCGAAACTAATTTATTGGAGCCTTTCCCTGCCAGCACATATTCGATGATTTTCTCTTCGGGCTTAAATTCATAGAGTTCATTCAAACCCATCGATTTAATCGCTATTTTCAGCAACTCGTCGTCCGATAATCCTACCGAGCGGTTTTGTTTTTTCAAAAAATACCTCCCTGCCTCAACCATACTGTTTAGAGGAACTAATCCCACAATCTCTGAACCAGTTACCCGAATACCACGGGCATCGGCTTTCCGGCAAACCTCGTCAAAAGCAATATGCAAGGGTGTAATATTAATATTTGTCAGGTTCATTGATATTTGAGCAATCCCAAACTCTTCGATATACCAACCTATGGCACGTACACTTTTTAAGGTGCCAGGGATATTTACCTGGTTTCCATGCTCGTCGGTTACAATTTTTCCGGTCGGGCTATCCCCTTCCCTTTTTACCCTGCCTTTTTCGCGCACATCAAATGCAATGGCATTGGCACGCCGGGTAGACGTTGTATTTAAGTTTACATTATAGGCAATTAGAAAATCGCGGGCTCCGACTGCCATGGCTCCTGCACGCACATTCATCCGGGCCGGGCCAAAATCGGGTTTCCACTCCGGCTTTTCGAGTTTTGCTTTCAATCCTTCATATTCACCTGAACGACAATATGAAAGCTCTTTCCGTTCATTGATAAATGCCGAATTAGCATAACAATACACTGGAATTTCGAGTTCATCGCCAATGCGCTTGGCAAGCTTCCGGGCAAATTCAACTGTTTCTTCCATGGTTATACCCGATATCGGAATTAATGGAAGCACATCCAATGCCCCAAAACGGGGATGTTCCCCGGTATGTTTACTCATATCAATTACTTCTGCGGCTTTTTGAGCTCCCCGAAAGGCTGCTTCCACCACATCTTCGGGAGCACCTGCAAAAGTAACCACAGTGCGGTTAGTAGCCTTGCCCGGATCGATATTTAATAGTTTTACATTTTCGACAGTAGTAATAGCAGCAACAATTTGGTTAATAATATCCATATTCCTGCCTTCGCTGAAATTAGGCACACATTCGATGATTCGGTTCATGGAGGATAAATTTTAATTTAGAAACTGTTTAATTTTAACACAGAGAATTAATTATGAATATTAACAAATATTTGAGAAGATATATATCAATGAGCTACTAATTAATGTTGTTTTGGAGAAGACACAGAGATCACGGAGGGAAAATCGCTGGCGATTTTTAAAACTCTGTGCCCTCTGTGCCTTCTCAATACCATAAATTATTTAATAGTATTAATTTTCAATGAGCAGAATTTTTTTTAGATCAGAACTTACTACTCTGTGTTAAAAAATATTTTGTTTCATTTTTAAACAGCCTCTTAACGAAATCAATTTAAAATATTTTTTTACCTTTTTTCCAAACATACTTTGGAACCAGTTTTCCTTGCCGGTATAAAATTTCCCGATAATCGGACGATGAGAAGGCAATAACATCGGCAAGCATGCCTTCGCTTAATACTCCACGGTCATGCAGATTTAAAGCGGCTGCTGCCCTAAAAGTTATTGCTGCTAACGTCTCTGCCAGGGAAAGATGCTCATATGCCCCTATTATAGCGGCCTGAGCGAGCAAATCGCCCATAGGAGCGGAACCCGGATTCCAATCGGATGCGATTGCCAAAGAAGCTCCTGCATCGAGCAATTGACGTGCCGGGGCAAAAGGCATACCCAGTCCGAGGGATGCCCCTGACAAACAGACCGGAATTACATTACTTTTTGCCAGTAAATTTATCTCTTTTTCTGTGGAAGCTTCTAAATGATCGGCGCTCAAGGCTCCAATCTGGCAAGCGATTTCTGAGCCTCCTGTGGTAAATTGGTCGGCATGAATGGTAATTTCAAAGCCCAGTACTTTTGCCTTTTGCAGGTAAGCTAAACTTTCGGATGCTGAGAAGGCCGATTTTTCAATAAAAATATCTATCCGTTGAGCCAGTTTGCGGTCTCTGATAACCGGTAAAAGTTTTTCGGTCAGCACTTTTAAATAATCCATATGTGTTCCATCAAAATCCTTAGGTTTCATATGGGCTGCAAGGCATGTTGCAACTATATCTATCGGCAACTGATCATTTACCCGGTTAATAATTTCGAGCATCCTTAGCTCTCCGGCGACATTCAAGGCATATCCGCTTTTTATTTCAACAGTGGTTGTTCCACTATGCAAAAGGATTTCAGCCCTTTTCAGGGTATTTAAAAATAGTCCTTCTTCGGAAATTTCCCGGGTTTTGGTCACTGTACTCCAAATTCCGCCTCCCTGAGCTGCAATCTCCAGATAACTCATCCCCGAAAGACGCATGGCATAGTCGCCTGCCCGAGAACCGGCATAGCAAATGTGGGTATGGGCGTCCACCATTCCGGGCATGGCTACGAAATCGCCTATTATTTCCTGAATTTCAAAATTTTCTTGAAGCGCATCTTTCGTAAGTAACGAATAGTTTCCGATTGCTTTTATTTTTTGGTTCTCCACTATAATTCCGGCATGTTCTATCAACTGTAGCTGATCATCGCGAATAGCCCCCTTCAAGGGAAGGTTCGCCATGGTGAGAAGCTGACGAAATGGACCGATTAATATAGGTTTATGCATATGGGGTGTGAGTTACGAGTTACGAGTTACGAGTTGCGGGTTACGGGTTACGGGTTACGGGTTACGGGTTTAAAAAATACGAGTTACGGGTTACAGGTTGCGTGTTACAGGTTGTATAAAAAAGTTGCGAGTTGCAGGTTGCAGGTTAAAAAAAGATACGAGTTAAGGGTTTCAAATAAGTATGTTGCTTTTAACTTCCGTCTTCCGTCTTCCGTCTTACTACTTGCGACTTACTACTTCTTCTCAACCCTTCCTTAATCCAAATTTATCAAAATTTTCCTGAGCAACGGAATAACCAGCATCGGTATGCCGAAAGATTCCCATAGCGGGGTCGTTGTATAGAACACGGCGAATGCAGCGTTCTGCTCGTTCGGTTCCATCGGCTACCACAACCATTCCGGCATGTTGCGAAAAGCCCATTCCTACTCCTCCCCCATGATGAAACGACACCCAGGTAGCTCCGCCGCCGGTATTTGCCATGAGGTTCAATAAAGGCCAATCGGATACCGCATCACTGCCATCCATCATCCCTTCCGTTTCGCGGTTGGGAGATGCCACTGAACCACAATCGAGGTGATCGCGACCAATTACTATCGGCGCTTTTACTTTTCCTGTCCTTACCAATTCGTTAAAAAGGAGGCCGGCTTTTTCGCGTTCCCCCATTCCTAGCCAACAAATACGGGCTGGCAAACCCTGAAAATGTACTTTTTTGCGAGCTTCTTCAAGCCAGTGAATCATATGTTTATTCTCCGGGAACGCCTGTTTAAGGGCTTCGTCGGTTGTATAAATATCTTCCGGGTCACCCGACAATGCTACCCACCGGAAAGGTCCTTTTCCCTCACAAAATAGCGGACGAATAAACTCCGGAACAAAGCCTTTAAAATCAAATGCATTTTTTTCGCCTCCCTGGCGGGCAAATTCCCGCAAGTTATTTCCATAATCGAAGGTTATGCTGCCGCGTTTTTGAAATTCGAGCATCAATCCCACATGGCGTGCCATGCTTTTAAGAGAGATTTCTTTGTACTGTTCCGGATTCTGCTTACGCAGTGCTTTTGCCTCCTCAAACGATATTCCCGCAGGAACATAGCCGTTTACTGGATCATGTGCCGAAGTCTGGTCGGTAAGAATATCCGGAATAATTTTATCGTTATGTAATTTTCGAAGTACATCGCTAATGTTTCCGACTAAACCAACGGATATAGCCTCTCCTTTTTCTTTTGCAATTAAAACGAGTCTGATAGCCTCGTAATAATCATGCGTCATAACATCGATGTAACCGGTATCCAGGCGCTTTTGAATACGACTTGCATCCACATCCACCCCTAAAAATGTTGCTCCTGCCATCGTAGCAGCCAGTGGCTGAGCGCCGCCCATTCCACCCAAACCACCAGATACCAGTAGTTTGTGTTTAAGACTTCCGCCAAAATACTTCTCGCCGCATGCAACAAAGGTTTCATAGGTACCTTGTAAAATTCCCTGCGAGCCAATATATATCCAGCTTCCTGCTGTCATTTGGCCATACATCATCAACCCCCTCGATTTAAGATGCTCAAAATGCTCCCAGTTTGCCCATGCAGGAACCAGATTACTATTAGCAATCAATACCCGCGGAGCTTCCGGATGGGTCCGGACAACCCCGACCGGTTTTCCCGATTGAATAAGCAAACTTTCTTCTTCGCCCAGGGTTAACAACGCCTTTACTATTTGCAAAGCCGCTTCCGGATTGCGGGCAGCCTGCCCTGTTCCCCCATAAACTACAAGTTCTTCGGGTAATTCGGCTACTTCAGCATCCAAATTATTCAGGAACATCCGCAAAGGAGCTTCTGTTTGCCAGGATCGGGCGTGGAGTGTTGCCCCCCGTGGAGCTATATAATGCGGATGTTGCGCATACTTATCAATAAATTCCGAATAGTTCATGATCTTGATTTTTTAAATCGATTTTTTCTTTAAGTGCAACCTCATTCGCAATAGCAACCAGTTCTTTTTTCTTAATAATGTCAATGGCTATATTCATATCGTTCGCCAACACCCGGTCGTGATCTACAAAGGTGATTTTACGGCGAATATAATCGTGACAAGCGTCAATTATTTTCCCGGAATGCAGGGGTTTTCGAAAATCAAAGGCCTGGGCAGCGCAAAAGAGTTCTATGCCCAGAATTTTCTCCAGATTATCGACAATCCGTAATGCCTTACGGGCACTTATGGAGCCCATACTTACGTGGTCTTCTTGTCCCAGGGAAGTAGGAATACTATCGGCGCTGGCAGGATAACACAAGCTTTTATTTTCGCTTACCAAAGCTGCTGTGGTGTATTGAGTGATCATAAATCCTGAATTCAAGCCGGTTTCTTTCATGAGTAGCTTGGGCAGACCTGGTATTTTATCGTCGAGGGACAGATAGATACGACGATCGGCAATATTTCCCAATTCGGATGCCGCTAATGCAGTATAGTCGATTGCCATGGCAATAGGTTGCCCATGAAAGTTTCCGCCACTAATCGATTTTTCCTCACTGAAAACAACCGGATTGTCGGTTACAGCATTTATCTCAATTTCGAGCAGCTCTTTCAAGTGAAGGTATGCATTTCGCGAGGCTCCATGAACCTGTGGAATACACCGCAGCGAATAAGGGTCCTGTACACGTGTGCAATCTTTATGCGAACTGTTAATTTCAGAATTTTCGAGTAATGTCCGAAACCGTTGAGCCACATATACCGAGCCTTTATAAGGACGAAGATCGTGTAACTCCTTATCAAATGCTTTGATTGAACCCAAAATAGCTTCCAGATGCATGGCTGCAATAAGGTCGGCATGGTCGAGGCAATTCTGAAACCTTACCAGAAATTGCAATGCATTGGCGGCAATAAACTGTGTTCCGTTGATAAGAGCAAGTCCCTCTTTGGGACCAAGTTCAAGCGGTTGGAGTTTATGTTCTTTTAATACCTGTGAGGATTGATGAATCTTTCCGTCAACGCAAACATCGCCCAACCCAATTAACGGGAGAAACAAATGCGCCAACGGGGCTAAATCGCCCGAAGCACCCACCGAACCTTGCGAGGGAACACAAGGAATAATATTATTATCAATATGCCAAAGAATACGTTCGAGTGTTTCGATAGCGATCCCGGAATAGCCCTGCGCCAAAGCCTGAACCTTTAAAATCATCATTAATTTGGCGGTTTCGGGCAACAATAATTCCCCTACCCCCACACTATGACTGGTAAGCAAATTATACTGCAATTGTCGTGTATCTTCTTCCGAAATTATAGTGGTGCAAAGGGGACCAAAGCCCGTGTTTATGCCATAAACAATTTTCTTTTTATGCACAATATTCTCCACTGCCTTGCGGTTTTCACTAATCTTCTCCGCGGTAATATGTGCAATTTCGCCCTTCACTTTATCGTTGCAGATATCCATTGCCATTCCGGCAGTCAACCTGTCTAATCCATAATGAAACACTTTCCCCATCCGACTTTATTTAACTTTAAATGAATATCCTGTTTTTATCAGTACCCGTATTAAATCTAAGTTCCCTTCGTTTAACAAAAAACAATTCTCTGAATTGTTCAAATGCTTTTCAAACAGGTATTGAAGCATTTGGGAAGCTATTCCTTTTCTGCGCCAGGTTGGAATAACATATATAAATTTTAATTTAACGAATCCTTCATTTACCTCATATTTAGTATAACCAACAAAGTTTTTTTTGTCTTTAGCAAATACGATCAAATCAATAATTGGATCAAAGTTTAGGGTTTCGGTCTTAAGCCAATTTAATAAATCTGGGTCAGACATATTATCAATCTCAATCACAGCTATTCCTGGTGATTGTTCATTTAAAAAACGAATTGCAGTTTCTGACAGAAAATTATTGTTCAGCTTATCTTCTATGGACGAAAGGAGGTTTAGAAAATCTTGCGGATTCTGATTTGCCGGTAATACCTGATCGAGGCTTTTAATAAGTGTCTGCCAAACAGGATGAACCTGCTCAATTAATTTTTTGCCTTTCGAGGTAAAAACCATGCGCTTTAAACGGGCGTCGCTCGAATCAGGTAATATTTCAACAATTTTTTTAGTTTGAAGCTGGGTAATCATTTGACTGATGGCTGAATGACTAACATCCAACTCGGCGGCAATTTCAGTAAGCGACATCGCCCCTTTTTTATCCAGGAGAAAAAGAATGGGAAACCAGGCCGGTTCAAAACGGATATTTTGGTTCTTGTATACTTTCGAAACTTCACTTAAAAACCGCTCACTTAAACGTTTTAATCGCGTTCCTATAATTAGCAAACCTGCGTCCTGAAAGATTCCCATATTAATATTAGCACTTATATAAGTTCTTACAATATTAAAAAATAATTTGCATACTAAAAAAGATTTGAGCATAATTTCTTTACCAAAGGATGGGGTGCAGTATTTTTTTATCAGCCATTTATGATTGTATTCAAGAAAAAATATTTGAAATTTGTCAGAAGTGACTAACTTACTATAGAAAACCGAAATTGTGACGCATGGGATTACTGCAATTTGGAAGGCTGATTGTTTATGTGGCGGTAAGTTTTATTCAGTTTGAGTATTGCTATTCGCAACCAGCAAAGTATTCCCAGGAGGAAGCCGATCGAATGACAATGACTTATGCATATTCGCTGATTCAGTTAAATTCGATAGAAGCAATTTCTTTAAAGTTCCCTCAACTGGCAGTGCTTGCCCAGGAAGCATTGCGCGAATGGAACAATGCATTTTTACCCTCCATCAAAAACATTGATGATGAGTTGATCAGAACAATGCAAAAGGAATGGGAAGATAAACGGGACCTGATGGCTCTAAAATATTCTCGGGCCGATTATTCGCTGGTGAAAGAAAACGATGCCCGGGAATATATTTTTGAAGTAAACAGACGTGCCATTGGAAAAATTGAAACTCCGGTACTCGAGACGCTGTTAGTTTTTAAGCCCGAATACCAGAAAATGCCCTTGCAGGAATATATGGATGGTTACATTAACAAATTCTACTCAAAAGATATTAAGAATTCAAAAGGCCTTCATTTGATGCTTTATTATCCAACCAGCTGGAAATCGGTGGCCGGTGATGCAAAATCGGCTTATACCCATATGTTTGTAAGTAAATTCGGGCAAGGAAACCTCTCGGCATCGCTCATAATTGAAACCAACAAATCCGACGCAAGTAAAGGCAAAAGTACCCCCTACCTTTCGAAAGAAAATTTAATAAAAGGAATTGCAAAACCCGAACAGGTATTGGAATATAAACCGAAATTAATTATTGATAATTGCCCGGCGGCAAAAATTGTGATGTATTACGAAGTAAACCAGCCAAATCAGGTTGTAGCCTATTGGAACGAAACGTATGCATTAAGCTATAAAAATTATGCAGTGAAGCTTTCATTTGCATATACTGCTCCTTCGGGCAAAAAAGAAGATATTATTGCCGATTTGGAGAAATACAATATCATTGTTCGAAGAATGAAGGATAGCCTGGTAATTCTTTCGCAGTGGGAACAAAAAAGGAAGTGAAAACAAATGAAAACAAAGAAAATAATCTGTGTTAATCTGAGTAATCTGTGGTTATTTTTCTAAATCATATTCCGCTCTTTTTCAATGCACTAAAAAATATATTGCAAAATGTTTAACATCGCTTTAAACCATTTTGACTTTTCGGTATCAAAGATCCGAAAACAACAAAAACGGAAATAATGTTAAACTTAATATCCAGTAAAATGAAAAAGACGTATTTAATTCTCGCAGCATTTGCTTTATTAACAGGTATGACCTTGATGAATTCCTGCAAAAAAGATGACAATCAGGTAACCGATACCGCTGTTTTAAACCAGGAACAATCGAGTGATGAAGAAGATGTTGCGGCTTCTACCGACAATGTGGACGACGATATCGATATAATAATGTCGGCTTCTACGTTGAAAAGCACAAATGTAAACCTCCCTTGCAATTCCACGATCGATTCATCGCAAATTGCCAATAAAAAACTTTCCATTACTTTCAAAGGTGACAATTGCAGAGGATCGCGCACCAGAAGCGGTAAAGTAGAAGTTACCCTTACCAATGGCACAAAATGGCAGGATGTGGGTGCAGTACTTACCATAAAATATACCGACCTCACTATTACCAATAAAAAAGGCCGGTCAATCGTAATTAACGGAACAAAAACCCATACCAATGTATCGGGAGGCTTGGTTAAAAACCTGGGATTAGCAGGAACACCGGCAACAATTATTCGCAAAATTGAATCGAGCGACATGAAAGTAACTTTCCCCAATAATACAGCCAGAACCTGGAATATTGCCCGCCAACGTACTTTTACGAAAGTGAATGGAAATACCATCATAACTGTAACCGGATTTGGTTCTGCCGACGGAAAAAGCAACCTGGTTGTTTGGGGCTCCAATCGCCGTGCAACCAACTTCTATACCCAAATTAATACTCCAGTAGTAATGTCGTCCGAATGCGATTACAATCCATCCAGTGGCGCTAAGGTTCATTATGTTGGACTGCGCACCGTAAATGTGACCTTAGGCACCGATGTAAATGGTGTTCCGGTAACCGAAGGTTGCGCCGATTATTACAAGATCAGTTGGGAAGCTGTTGGTGGAACAAAAACAGTGATATTGCCATATTAAAAATATCAAATCTTAATAAACAGAAAAAGCTGCAAGAATTGAATCTTGCAGCTTTTTTTGTTTTCAGTGCTATCTGAAATATTACTTCATATTATGGTAAACCGTATTCACGTCTTCGTCCTCTTCGAGTTTTTCGAGGAGTTTTTCGACTGCGGCAACCTGCTCTTCATTCAATTCCTTTGTTTCAGTAGGAATGCGTTCAAATTCCGCGCTGATAATTTCAAAATTATTTTCTTCCACATATTTTTGAATGGGCCCGAATGATTCGAAATCACCATAAATAATAATGGCATCATCCTCGGCAAATATTTCGGAAACTCCAAAATCGATCATTTCAAGTTCTAGTTCTTCCAAATCAATCCCTTCTTTAGCTTTTAACTTGAAATTACATTTATGCTCAAACATAAAAGCAACACTGCCCGAATTCCCAAACGCCCCTCCATACTTATTAAAACACAAACGAACGTTTGCCACCGTGCGGGTAGTATTATCGGTTGATGTCTCCACCAGAATGGCAATTCCAAAAGGACCATATCCTTCATAAATTACTTCCTTATAATCGGCCTGGTCCTTCGAAGTGGCTTTTTTAATGGCCCGTTCAACATTCTCCTTGGGCATATTTGCAGCCTTGGCATTCTGGATCAAAACCCTGAGGCGCGAATTGGCAACCGGATCGGGACCAGAAGTTTTAACGGCCATGGTAATATCTTTCCCTAACCGGGTGAATGTTTTCGCCATGCTGCCCCAACGCTTGAGCTTTCTGGCTTTGCGATATTCAAACGCTCTTCCCATTTCTATTTATCTATTTATAAAGTTTTAAGTCGCTAGAAGGTTGAAGACAGGAGTCCGAAGTCCGAAGAAAAAACCAGATATAGCCTTTCGTTTTTCACCTTAGTCCTGATCCTCGATAACTATCGTGGATCGGAACGGCATCTGGTATTTTTTCAACTTGCAACCCGCAACTTGCAACCCTAACTCCCGGCTTTCATTTTCTTCCGTCATCGGTCTTCCAGCTTCCGACTTCCGACTATTCTTCTATAATAACTATTTTCTCAATTTTATCGCCACCACGGATAGTATCAATAACTTCCAATCCTTCGTAAACCTTACCAAAGCAAGTATGGTTACGATCGAGGTGTTGTGTATTTGAGCGGTTATGGCAAATAAAAAACTGCGAACCTCCTGTATCGCGGCCAGCATGAGCCATCGATAATACTCCTTTGTCGTGGTATTGATTTTCGCCGGTTAATTCACATTTAATGGTATAACCTGGTCCGCCTGCACCTGTGCCGTTAGGACAACCACCCTGGATAACAAAATCAGGGATTACCCGGTGAAATGTTAGTCCGTTGTAAAAACCCTGATTTGCAAGTTTTACAAAATTAGCAACCGTATTAGGGGCATCCTTTTCGAAAAAGTCCACCTTCATGATACCCTTTTGGGTATGAATTTCAGCACGTTTCATATTCAGTTGTGTTAATTTTAACAAAGCGACAAACGTACATGAATTTTAGCAATTGCACAAAAACAGAAACTAAAAGTTGATGAAATTTTACGTTCAGACCTATTTCATTTCCTATTATTAGGTGTAATTACTCATGAAGCACTAACTCCCGTTTGACGCGCATAAAGACACACGTTAAAAACGCGAACCAATTTTTCTTAAGTATTTGTTCTTCTATCCTGATTTGGACGAGGACGAGGGTTTGGCCTGTTCCCATCTTTTTTTTCATTTCTGTTTCCCTTGAATTTCTTAAAATTCTTATTGCGGTTACCCGACTTAAACGCACGAGGTGCGTATGCCGGAGTTTCTCCAAATTGTTCGGGAACGACTTCCTTTAAAACTTCCGAACCTAATAATCGCTCAATAGCAGCAAATCGGTTTTGTTCGCGATCGCTGATCAGCGTAATTGCTTCGCCATCAGATTCAGCGCGGGCTGTACGACCAATACGGTGAACGTAATCCTCACCATCGTGTGGAACATCGTAATTGATCACTAAATCGATATCTTCTATGTCAATTCCCCGCGACAGAATATCAGTAGCAACTAGAATGCTTAGCTTGCGGTTTTTAAAATCTTGCAACACCTGTTCGCGTGCACCTTGTTCCAAATCGGAATGAATTTCTTCGGCAGATAGCCGCGCCCGTTTTAATTCCCGCGCCAATTGTTTTACCACCAATTTTGTAGAGCAAAATACCAAAACACTTCTAAAGTTTTTCGATTGAAGAATCTGCTTTACAAGCGGTATTTTCTGGGGTTCGTAAACCACATAAGCCGACTGCCTTATTTTTTCGGGAGGACGTGAAATGGCGATATTTATTTCCGATGGGTTCACCAATATTTTACGCGCCAATTCGCGGATTTTAAATGGCATGGTAGCAGAGAACATAAGGTTTTGCCTTTTCGGTGGCAAAAACGAAATGATCTTCATAATATCGTCAAAAAAGCCCATGTCGAGCATCCGGTCGGCTTCGTCGAGCACCAGGAATTTTAATTGCGACATGTCTACATATTGCAGATTAAGATGAGCAATCATCCTTCCGGGTGTGCAAATTACCACTTCGGTACCATCGATGAGCGATTGTTTTTCGCGGCTAAAAGTTGTTCCATCTCCTCCTCCATAAACTGCTATAGAACTTACCGGCGTAAAATACGAAAAGCCTTCCATTTGCTGTTCAATTTGAACAGCCAACTCGCGAGTAGGGACAATTACAAGGGCTTGAATATGTTCGCAGGGATGAAATTTGGTAATCTTATCAATCATAGGAAGTAAAAAAGCGGCCGTCTTCCCTGTTCCGGTTTGTGCCGAAGCAATAATGTCCTTCCCTTCCATAATTGGAGGGATTACTTGTTCCTGAACCGGCGTTGCCGTTTCAAATCCGATGGCTTCGATACCTTCAATTAATCGGTGGTCGAGCCCAAAATCTTTAAAGTTCAATGTATTTTATTATGTTAATTAAAATTTTGCGTGAAAGTACTATCATTGTATCTTTAATACAAATAAAAGTGTAAAGAAAACTACTAACACATTGTTCATGCAAGCAGAGATGAATGAAACCTGGCATATTATTTTGAATCCTCATGCCGGATCGGGCAAAGGACAATACGATAAGGATAAAATTATCCGTCTGGTTCAAAAGTCCGGTTTAAAATTCAACCTATCAATTTCCGAATACCCTGGTCACGCTGTATTAATCGCAAAAGAACTTGCAAAACAAGGAATGTCTCATTTTATAGTTGCCGGAGGAGATGGTACATTGAACGAAGTTGTAAACGGTTTTTTTAATGGGAAAGGAACGATCTCCGATAAAATTGTAGTCGGTATTATCCCTGTTGGAACCGGAAACGACTGGATTAAAACTTTTGGTATCCCCGACGATTATCAGGCGGCAATAAATATTATCAAACTGCGACATAAAGTGATGCAAGATGTGGGCGAAATCCATTACCTAAAAAATGATGGGGATATTAAACGCTATTTTGTAAACATTGCAGGCTTTGGATTTGATGCCATGGTGGCCACCGAAGCCAATAAACTAAAAGCAAAGGGCATAAAAGGCTTTCGCATTTATATCCAAAGTTTGCTTTCGAGTTTCTTTGTATTTAAACCACTACAGACCACTATAACAATTGACGGGGAAAATTTTGAAAGAAACCTTTTCAGTATAAGCATTGGCATTGGGAAATATAATGGCGGCGGCATGATGCAGGTTCCTGATGCCAATCCTACCCAGGGAATTTTCCACATAACCATCATTAGTAAAATCGGAATCCTGGGCATCCTTAGAAACCTGATTGGCTTATATGACGGCACTTTCATCCGCGATCGCAGGGTTTCGACACACACCGGAAAAGAAATTACCATTCAGGCAAATACTACCCTTCCCGGAGAGGCTGATGGCGAATCGCTGGGCGATAGTAATTATTCTATCCGCATCCTCCCACATAAATTAAATGTAATTTATGGAAAGGACCCCAGCTAAAAAAAGCTAAAACTTTCAGTCTTTTTCTTTGAACTACCTGAGACCAGCAGCAGTAAAACAATCCACATATTTTTTATCAACTTCTAAAATATGATGGTTGAGCCATTCCCTTAAAAAAGCCATCAGTTTTGAAGTAAGCATATAACTATTTCGTTTGTATTCATTGTGGAATTTCTCAACCTCCAAAGTGAATTTGCGATGCTCGGCAATATGCTTTTCTGAATCACTATATCCGAACTGGGAGAAATATTTCTCCTCGGTATAAAAATGATCAACCGAGTAAGCAGCCATATCATGTAATATTTTCTCAATAGCATCCTCCTGATCTTTCCGCATAAATGCATCAAATAATTCATTAATCATATCGATTAATTTTTTATGCTGGTCATCAATTTCCTTAACATGCACTGAGTACTTCTCCTGCCAGATAATAAGCGTTTCCATGATAGTTGCCTTTAATGAATTATTTTTAGTGCCCCTTTTTTGTTATCGAACTATAAGTTACAAAAAAACATTGGAAAAAGACAATTACTTATCCAAACAATATTTGGTAAGGTAAAAATATTGCAAGGATACTAAATCAGTGAGGTAGATAATTTATTGTAAAACTCTTTACAGTGGTAAACCTTCCGACAAAAATTGTTACTATACTAAAAATAAGTTGATTCAACCAAAACGTTGGAATAATCATAGATTAGATTTCCAAATTTTGATATTTTTAGCTCGTATATAATAGCATTTATAATAACCGGAATTATGAATATAAACCTAAGGCATATGAAACCAAAACTATTGACAATCATCGGATTGATTACTTTTTCAACTTCAATTTTTGCTCAAAACAAAGACAAATCTGAGTACATTAATGTAGAGCCCGGGTTTTACCAAAAATCGATTTTAAAAGATGTAAATGCAGTGAACGAAAGCCTGAAACCTCATGAACCCTCAAAAAGATTTCAGATGGCGCAGGACACAACTTTAATTCCGGGAAAATTATCTGACTACAAATCGGTCTGGAGGAATCCACCGGTTTCACAAGGTAATACCGGTACTTGCTGGTGTTTTTCAACCACTTCTTTTTTGGAATCGGAACTGAAACGGACCAGCAATAAAGAATTCCGGATTTCGGAAATGTATACCGTATATTGCGAATACATCGAAAAAGCCCGTCGTTTTGTAAAAGAACACGGAGAATCGAATTTTTCGGAAGGTTCGCAGAATAATGCTGTTGCAAGGATTTACGCTACTTATGGTGCAATGCCTTTATCGGCATACAATGGCTTAATAAACGGTCGCAAGTACCATTCGCATGAGGCTATGTTTAACGATATGAATAACTTCCTCAAATCGGTGAAGGCTAATAATTCATGGAACGAAGAATGGGTGCTTGAAACTATTAAAAGCATTATGAATAGTCACATAGGAGCTCCCCCGGCAGTTTTTTCAGTAGATGGTAAGGAGTATACTCCCAAAACATATTTAACCGATTATCTGAAATTTAATCCTGAAGACTACGTAGAAATAATCTCATATAAACAAGAACCTTACTGGCAAAAAGTGGAATATAAAGTTGCCGACAATTGGTGGCATAGCAAAGATTATTACAACGTACCACTGGATGTTTACATGGAAGCTATTAAAAAAGCTGTTCGCAACGGATATACCCTGAACTTTGCTGGAGATGTTTCGGAACCTGGATTTTCGCGCTCCACGCAAGCTGCCATGGTACCCGATTTTGATATTCCATCGGCTTTTATTAACGAAGATGCACGACAATTTCGGTTTACCAACGGAACCACTACCGACGACCATGGTATCCATCTGGTAGGTTATTATCAGAAAAACGGAAAAGATTGGTATTTAATCAAGGATTCGGGCTCTGGTTCACGAAATAATAATCCTAATGCCCCTGAATTTGGATACTATTTCTTTCACGAAGATTACGTAAAACTAAAAATGCTGTGTTTTTACATACATAAAGATGCTGTTAAAGACATTTTAGCGAAGTTTAGATAACAAAAAAGAGCGGATTTTCAGGCATTTCAGAATACCAGAAAATCCGCTCTTCCAATATAAAAAAACAATTACTCTTCCAGTTTCCTGAATTTATCAGTTCCCTCTATTCTTTCGAGTTCAATACCCCTGGAATTTTTCAGGTATGGAATAATGGAAGGGTCATAATTTGCAACGGTATTGATATCCATGACCTGACTATTTTCAATGTCATCCAGGTAATCATCGTCCTCCGTACCGGATAAAAAACGCCAGCCGCTGTCGTTTTCAATGTCTTCGTCGGGGTAATCGCGGTACATAAAACCAATTTTCAATCCATCAACAATTATGGTATTCGAAGCTACGCAACCTCTACTATCACTCACTAAAGGTTTAATATCCTCCAGTTTAATTAAATATTTTTTATCGCTCATATATTTTGATTTAATTTTTACAGTTCAATTTCTTCACCACATCAGTCTGACAGGAGTTTGAAACAAATGTGTGCAAATTAATTAGCAATTTCGATTTTTACTTTTTTCTTTTTCAAGGTTTCGTTTCTAACAAGTTGCACCACATGCGCGGCTTTTGTTCTTTTTACGGCGGCAAACGAAACAAAATCCAACACGATAATAAGGCCTAATTCATCTTTCTGTAATTGCCCCTTTTGCATTAAAAAGCCAGCAATATCTGCCTTACTAATTTTATCTTTTTTCCCGGCCGCCAAATACAAGGTTTTCCAATCAGATGGTTCCGGCTTGGGTGGATTAGCGGGCAATTCCTCCAATATTATTGATTTGGGCAGAAAGGAAGGACGGTTTTCATCTTTCGAAAGCAATACATACGACACACCGGAAGCATTCATGCGGGCTGTACGACCATTACGGTGCGTAAAAGCATCTTCGGTAGTAGGCAAATGGTAGTGGATAATATTAAATATCTCCGGAATATCAAGCCCCCGTGCTGCCAGATCGGTCGTAATTAAAAGGTGGTGGCTACCGTTTCTGAATTTTATAAGCGCCCGTTCGCGGTCGTCCTGTTCCATGCCACCATGAAAAAAACCGTTGGCAATTCCACCCTGATTCAGATAATTACTTACCCGTTCTACCGCTTCCCGATGGTTGCAAAACACTAGGGTCGATCGATTTCCCAAGGTACAGAGTAACTGAAAAAGCGTATCGAGTTTATCCCTGCTATCGGACATCACTGCTTTCATCACCAGGTTTACCGGCTTCTGATCTTCGACAAAATCCAACACCACCGCTTTTCGAATTCCGGTATATTCCGGTATTTCAATTGCCTGGGTAGCCGATGTAAGTATACGCTTATTCAACCTCAGTTTTCCGATAATAAACGACATCTCTGCCTCAAATCCCATTTCGAGGCTCTTGTCAAACTCATCCAACACCAGTGTTTTAATGGTTGAAACGTTTATGCGTCTATGGTCAATATGATCTGCAATTCGTCCTGGCGTGCCAATTAATACTGCCGGAGGTTGTTTCAGGTTGTTTTTTTCGATTTGCATAGAATGCCCGCCATAGCAACAATTCACTTTAAACCCGCTAATCATCGACTTAAAAACACTTTCGATCTGGATGGACAATTCACGGGAGGGCGCGAGAATTAATGCCTGCACTCCCGGATTGTTCTTATCCAGAAAATTAAGCAACGGAAGTAAAAAAGCAAGTGTTTTCCCTGAACCGGTAGGCGCTAATAATACCACATCTGTTTCCTTTTCAATTGCCTGCATAGCTTTTAATTGCATCTCGTTAAGCTCAGCAATTTTGAGGTTTTCCAATATTGGAGCAAATTGTTTTTGACTATCTTTCATTCGACAAAGGTAATGGAAATAAGGGGAATGCCTTCCCAAAAAATATAACCGACTTTGCAATTCACCCTAAAAATGTTTATTATTACGATATCATACAATTATTTTATTTTTTAACGCTAACTAATTTTACCATGAGGAAACAATGGATATTCATTTTAGCCCTGCTTTTACCAGCATTTTTATACGGGCAAACCGGAAAGGTTTATGATAATAAAACCTGCCCAAGTAAAATCCTTAAAATGGATCGCAAATATGCCGTATACTTGCCTCCCGACTACGAAACTTCACAGCGCTCCTACCCTATTTTGTACCTTCTTCATGGCGCCGGTGACGATCATACCGGATGGGTTCAGTTTGGAGAAGTATTAAGAATTGCCGACAAAGCAATAAAATCAGGTAAAGCAACGCCCATGATAATTGTAATGCCCGATGCAAATACCGGACAGCGCGGATATTTTAATGACGTTAAGGGTGAATGGCGTTACGAAGATTTTTTCTTTCAAGAGTTAATACCTTTTGTTGAAAAGGAATATCGTGTTAAATCCGAGAAACGTTATCGCGCTATTTCAGGGTTATCTATGGGAGGAGGAGGTACATTTATGTATGCCTTGCACCATCCTGAAATGTTTTCGTCGGCTTGCCCTTTAAGTGCTGCTACCGGGCCTATAACGCTCGAAGAAGCAAAAGGATATTACGAAAAAAGAGGTCTACAGAATGCCACCGATGCTGAAATTGAGACCTATTTCAAACGGCACAGCGCCCTGCAACTGATTGAAAGTATTCCGGAGGATCAGAAAAAAGCGGTTCGATGGTATATTGACTGTGGAGACGACGACTTTCTTTTTGAAGGCAATTCGTTAACTCATATCGCTATGCGCAAGAAGGAAATTCCCCACGAATTCCGAATTCGCGATGGCGCCCATAACTGGAGCTATTGGCGCGAATCGCTCCCTACAGTTCTGGCTTTTATTTCCGATGCTTTTCATCAATATTAAATAAGTACCAGTCCACAGTCCATAGTCATCAATCCATAATCTATAGACTGTGGATTGATGACTATGGAATATTTATACTTTACCGCATAACAGTTAGATATTTTAAGGTTAATTTATTCCTTATATAAGTTAATTAACCTAACTTTATATAGGTTGAATCAATTTGTGCTGTATGAATAAAAATACTACGCCAGGTAACCAACTAAAAGACAAAGGCGAAAATCAAAAAGAATCGAAAAAAACCTTAAATCGTGAGCTGTTCCTTTCTAAAGTTCAACTTCGGGAAAATATTAAACAGATAAACCATAATTGGGTAAACACCATTAATGCCATCGACGATGTTTTAATGATAGTGAATACAAACTTTGAAATTGAAGATATAAACACCCGTGGATTAGAGCTATTCAATAAAAAATACGAAGAGGTTATTGGCCAAAAATGCTATCAGAACCTGCTCCACAATGAACAATCGTGCGAAACCTGTCCAATCTGCAAAAGCATTCGTTCGTCTAAACACGAAATGGTTGAAATATATAACGACAAAACCAAGAGCTGGTATTCGATAAAATCGTCGCCAATACTTGATGACAAGCAAGAAGTTGTAAGGTATATCGATATCATTCGGGATATCTCGAAGTACAAAATTGCCGAAAAAGTAATTCGCGAAAAGAGTGAAGAAATTTCGCTTCAAAACGAAGAATATGAATCGCTGATTGAAGAATTACGACAAACGAACGATGTTTTATTAGTGGCAAAAGAAAAGGCCATGGAAAGCGATCAGCTTAAATCTGCATTCCTGGCAAACTTAAGCCACGAAATACGAACTCCCATGAATGGAATTATCGGTTTCTCGCAAATGCTTGGCACACCAGATATTTCGCGCGAAAAAATCGATTTCTATACCAATATTATTATAACAAGTGGTCATCGACTTTTATCGATCCTGAATGATATTCTGGATATCTCAAAAATAGAAGCCGGACAAATTGAAATAAAAATCGAGCCTGCTTCGATTAATAATCTAATTGATGAATTGTATGATTTTTACACATCAAACAGAAATAAATCCGATGTATTTCTACTAAATATGAAAGGATTAACAGATTTTGAAAGCATCGTTTACTGCGATAAAACCAAGGTCTACCAAATTTTAAATAATCTGATAAACAATGCCATAAAATTCACCGAACAAGGCGCTATAGAATTTGGTTATTCGTTAAAATCTAACTATTTGGAATTTTATGTGCAAGATTCCGGAATTGGTATTCCTCCGGAACTTCAAACAGTTATTTTCGAAAGATTTCGCCAGGGCGATTTGGAACTTTCACGGCAGTGCGGAGGAACCGGATTGGGACTTTCTATTTCTCAAAAACTGGTAGAAATAATGGGGGGTAAAATTTGGTTAAACTCTGAACCAGGCTTTGGATCTACATTTTACTTTACCTTACCCTACAAACCAGCGCAAATGATATCAGATGCTATTGAGGAGGAAAATCTAAGTTTGCAATTAACAAAATCTTCAGCCGAAAGAAATATAATACTCGTGGCTGAAGACGATGAAATAAATTTCATTTTTCTGAAAGAAATACTTTCTGATAAATATCCCTTAATTCATGCTGTTAATGGCTTGGAAGCTATTAATATCCTTAAATCCAATCCGGAAATTAAGCTAATTCTAATGGATTTAAAGATGCCGGTTATGAATGGCTTTGAAGCAATAAAAATTATTAAGCAGCAATTCCCGGAAATCCCCATCATAGCACAAACTGCTTATGCTTTGCAAACTGAAAAAGATGAGGTTCTAAAAATTGGCTGCACCAGTTATATTGCAAAGCCTATTAATAAGAAACTACTGATACAGTTGATAAACAATTGTGTGCCTGTTTAAAGTTCATAAAAGTAATGATCTAGTTGCCCCTTCCACTCAATTTTGAATCTCTAATTAATAGCGTTTAACATCTCCCTTCTGTCCAAAATCAATATCACAAACAAACTGCAAGAAGAAAAATTCCTCAATTAATAACATTCTTTTAACTTTGTGGCTTTTATGATAAATGTCAATTTTTACTATGAGCGAAAAAGCATCTATATATACTGAAATTGCAAAACGTGTTCTGCTTCTCGATGGGGCAATGGGTACCATGATTCAAAGGTACAAACTTACCGAAGCTGATTTCAGGGGCGAACAATTTAAAAATCATCCGTGCGACCTGAAAGGAAATAATGACCTTTTATCGATTACACAACCCCAGATAATTGAAAGTATCCACTCTGAATATTTTGCTGCGGGCTCGGATATTGTCGAAACAAATACCTTTAGTGCGAATCGTATTTCGCAAAGCGATTATCAACTCGAATCGCTGGTATACGATCTCAACCTTGCCTCGGCAAAGGCCGCGTTGAATGCCGCTAAAAAATATACAGCCCTAACTCCCAACAAACCCCGGTTTGTAGCCGGAGCCTTTGGTCCGACTAATAAAACAGCATCCATGTCACCCGACGTTAACGATCCTGGTTATCGAGCCGTTTCATTCGATGATCTGGTAGAAGTGTATGCCGAACAAGCACGCGGTTTGATTGATGGTGGTGTTGATTTATTGCTGGTTGAAACAGTATTTGATACATTAAACGCCAAAGCAGCGCTTTATGGGATTAACGAGCTTTTGCGCTCTAAAAACATTAGGATGCCGTTAATGGTTTCGGCTACTATTACTGATGCCAGCGGTCGGACTTTGTCAGGACAAACCCTCGAAGCATTTATACATTCCGTTTCACATATCGATTTGTTGAGCATTGGTCTGAACTGTTCGCTCGGACCGAAAGAAATGCGTCCTTACGTAGAAGAGCTATCTAAAAAATCTTCCATTTATGTGAGTGTTTACCCAAATGCCGGTTTACCCAACCAATTTGGGGAATACGACGAAACACCCGCCGATATGGCGCATCATATTCATGATTTTATATCGCACGGTTTTGCCAATATTGTTGGAGGATGCTGTGGATCGACTCCCGATCATATTCGTGCGATGGCCCAAGCTATCGAAACCGGGAAAGTTCGCATGCCGGCCTCACCAACACTCGATACATGCCTGAGCGGTCTCGAACCTCTGAAAATAAGCAAAGACGTCAACTTTGTAAATATTGGCGAACGAACAAATGTTTCGGGATCGCTGAAGTTTGCCCGTTTAATTCGCGAAGATAAATACGAAGAAGCACTCGAAGTAGCCCGTCAGCAAGTCGAAGGGGGCGCTCAGATTATTGATGTGAACATGGACGATGCCATGCTCGATGCCGAAAAGGCCATGGTCCGTTTTCTCCATATGGTAGCTTCGGAACCCGAAATTTCGCGGCTTCCGATCATGATTGATTCATCCAAATGGTCGGTTATTGAAGCGGGACTGAAATGTGTTCAGGGAAAATCGATTGTTAATTCAATTAGTTTAAAAGAAGGAGAAGATAACTTCCGGAAATATGCCCGTAAGATTCGCGATTATGGAGCTGCTGCCGTAGTTATGGCTTTTGATGAAAAGGGACAGGCCGATTCGTTCGAACGCCGCACCGAGATTTGCACCCGTGCATATAACATTCTTACCAAAGAAATTAACTTTCCTCCTCAGGATATAATTTTTGACCCAAATGTGCTGGCAATAGCCACCGGCATTGAAGAACACAACAACTATGCGGTCGATTTTATACGTACGTTAAAGTGGATTAAAGCAAACCTCCCGCATGCAAAAATCAGCGGAGGTATTAGCAATTTGTCCTTTTCATTCCGTGGAAACGATGCCGTGCGCGAAGCCATGCATTCGGTATTTCTGTTCCACGCTATCAAAGCTGGTTTGGATATGGGCATTGTAAACCCGGGTATGCTTCAGGTTTACGACGAGATACCCAAAGATTTCCTCGAACTGGTGGAAGACGTAGTTCTTAACCGTCGCCCCGATGCTACCGAACGGTTAATCGATTTTGCCGAAAAAATTAAAGGACAGGGAGGAAAAGCAGTTGTTCAAACAGAAGACTGGCGTAAAGAGCCACTGCTTGATCGTATAAACCACTCACTGGTTCGGGGAATCGACGCCTTTGTTGAGAAAGATATGGAAGAAGCCCTGGTTCAATTCCCACAGGCACTTGATATCATAGAAGGCCCCCTGATGGATGGAATGAACGTGGTGGGCGATTTATTCGGTGCTGGCAAAATGTTTTTGCCCCAGGTAGTGAAAAGCGCCCGGGTAATGAAAAAAGCGGTAGCCTATCTTCAGCCGGTAATCGAAAAACAAAAAGCCGCCGGTGGAAAAAGTTCTGCTGCCGGAAAAATTTTACTTGCCACCGTTAAAGGTGACGTGCACGATATCGGCAAAAATATTGTGAGCGTAGTTTTAGCCTGTAACAACTACGAGATTCTCGATTTGGGAGTGATGGTTTCGTGCGATAAAATATTGCAGGCAGCCCGCGACGAAAAAGTAGATATTGTAGGACTTAGCGGTCTTATTACCCCATCGCTGGAAGAGATGATGTATGTTGCCTCCGAAATGGAACGTACCGGAATGAACCTCCCCTTGCTGATTGGAGGAGCTACCACCTCGAAAATACATACGGCCGTTAAAATAGAACCAAATTATTCGAGACCGGTGGTATATGTAAAGGATGCCTCGAAAAGTGTTCCGGTAGTAAGTAGCTTACTTTCGAAAGATGGCAAGGAAGCTTTCATAAATAATGTAAGAAACGAATACACGGCCCTTCGCGAACAATATGCCGGTAAATCAAGCCAGGTACAATATGTCTCGCTAGAAGAAGCCCGGGGCAATGCATTACAAATCGACTGGGAGAAAAATCCTCCAGTAAAACCTGCTTTTGTGGGTGTTAAAACGTACGAAGATTTTGATCTTTCCGAAATACGAAAATATATAAGCTGGATATTCTTCTTCATCGTTTGGCAGCTTAAGGGCAAATGGCCTGATATTATGGACGATTCAGATCAGGGTAAGGAAGCTAAAAAACTATATGCTGACGCCAATCAGTTATTAGACGAAATAATTGAGAAGAAATTATTAAAAGCAAAAGGCATTGTGGGAATTTATCCTGCGAATTCGGTAGGAGATGATATCGAAGTATATTCCGACGAAAGCAGGTCAACGGTTGTCACTACTTTCCGAAACCTTCGTAACCAGGTTAAAAAAGAAGCCGGTGTTCCCAATTTATGCCTGTCCGATTTTATTGCGCCAAAAAGCAGTGGTGTGATCGATTACATTGGAGCTTTTACAGTGACTGCAGGAATTGGTGCGGTTGAATTAGCGCAAATCTTCGAAAAGAAACTCGACGATTACAATTCTATCATGGTAAAAGCCCTGGCCGACCGATTAGCAGAAGCCTTTACCGAGTTGATCCACGCCAAAGTGCGCCAGGAAATATGGGGGTATGTTCCAAATGAACAACTCACGCTCGACGAACTTTTACTTGAAAAATACCAGGGAATTCGTCCGGCACACGGCTATCCTGCCTGTCCTGATCATACTGAAAAACGTACCTTATTCGATCTCCTTCAGGCTGAAAAATTAACCGATGTAACATTAACCGATAGTTTTTCGATGATGCCGGCTGCTTCGGTTAGCGGACTGCTTTTTGCCCATCCGCAGTCGAAGTATTTCTTTGTCGATAAAATTGGGTTTGATCAGGTTGATGACTATGCAAAACGTAAACAACTTCCGGTTAGTATTATTGAAAGGTTTTTGGCGTCGAACTTGAATTATAAGTAGTTGCGGGATACGAGTTGCGGGTTTAAAATACAGGATACGGGTTGCGGGATGCGGGTTTATAAATACAGCTTGCGGGTTGCGAGATAAGAGTTGTGAGTTTAAAATACAGGATTCGAGTTGCAGGAAGTGGGTTGTGAATTTTGTATATAAAAATATAAAAGTTCCTATTCTATAATGGCTTATGAAAAGTTATAAAGATCTTGATATTTATAAAATTGCTTTTGAATTATCAATAATAGTTCACAAGAAATCTTTACAACTACCAAACTTCGAACTTTATGAAACCGGATCTCAAATAAGGCGATCCTCTAAAAGTATTTCAGCAACTATTGTAGAAGGGTATGGACGAAATAAGTATAAAATGGATTTCATTAAATTTTTAATTTATGCCCATGCCTCCTGTGATGAAACCATACATCACCTCGAATTAATTAAAACATTATATAGTGAAATTGAAGTAACCGATCTGCTTTTAAAATATGATGAACTTGGCAGAAAAATAAACAGCTTTATCCAGTATGTTGAAAAAAACTGGAATAATGTTATTCCACCTCAAAAACCCGAACCCCTATAACCCGCAACGCATAACTCGCAACACGTAACTCTTTCTATGAAAATAACAGACATCTTCAAAACCCAAGCCCGCACCTACTCTTTCGAGTTTTTTCCTCCCAAAGATGAAATATCGGCGGTAGATTTTGGTATCAACGTTGGCCAACTGCTTAAGCTTAATCCATCGTTTGTTTCGGTAACCTATGGAGCCGGAGGATCGACCCAGGAACGTACGTTTGCCCTGGTAGATTTACTTCAGAATAAAATTGGATTAAATACTATGGCGCATTATACCTGCGTAAATGCATCCCGTTCGAAAGTAGAAGCCGATTTAGCATATTTAAAAGGATTGGGTATTGATAACCTGATGTTATTACGAGGTGATCCTCCCAAAGGAGAAGGTACCTTTACCCCGCATCCTGAAGGATTTTCGTATGCCAGCGACCTTATTGCTTTTGGCAAAAGCAAACAGGATATTTGTGTAGGAGGCGCTGCATATGTAGAAAAGCACCCTGAAGCCAATACCCTGGTGCAAGATTTGGACAATTTAAAGAAGAAAGTGGATGCGGGAGCTGACTTTTTGCTGACACAGCTTTTTTTCAGCAACGATCTTTATTTTGACTTTGTTGAAAAAGCCCGTCAGAAAGGAATTAACAGCCGTATCATTCCGGGAATTATTCCTATTACAGCTTTTAACCAGATAAAACGGTTTGTCCAAATGAGTGGTGCCTCTATTCCCGCTGAAATAATTGAACAAATGACAGCTTACCAATCTAATCCCGACAAGGTATATCAAATTGGGATGGACTTTGCCATACAGCAATGCCGCGATTTATTAATTATGGGAGCGCCGGGACTGCATTTTTACACCCTGAATAAATCGAGGGCTACCATCGAAATTTTTGAGACATTATTGCATTAAAACGCGCTTCCGAATCGATGTAACGAATTGCGAACAGGTGCAAGAGAGATTTGTTTAAAAAGGCGCAACCTTTCTTCAAATTAGCATCAATATAAAAACACCTTCAAAAGATGAAATTATTTGCTGCCTCATTCCTATTCTTATTAATGTTATTATCCTGTAAAAAAGAGGATGCTTCATCCAAAGCAAATGCTGTAGTTATTGCGTTTCATGCCGAAAAATGCATGTGCTGCTGGGGATGGGATGTAAAAATCGGGAATGATACCATCCGGATAGATGATCCCATAATGGCCGATTCTGTTGGATTTGAAATAAAAAGCCCGATTCCTGTATTGATAGAGCTTGGAAAAAAAGAAGAACCTTGTTCTTCGTATCCAATTGGCATCGATTTTTATGAAGTAATAAGTATTGAAGAAGTAAATTAATACCTAAATTTCAGGAAGGAACATTGTAAATTATTTGAAAATCAAAGTAACTCTCCATTTCACTAGCGTTAATTGGGGTAAACTACAGCGATAACCCTAGCATGAAGGTTAAACCCGAAGCATGACCAGTTAGAGCGACTTTACTTCCATTTTGCACAACCACATCTTCAATAACCTTGCTTCCAAAATCGTAGTCTATATTCAAAAAAAGAAGTCGTGCCGACGAAAGCTGGTATTCAAATGTTAAACCTCCCACTAAGGACAATTCGGCGTTTTTGATTTTCAGATCGGAATATTCATACGATTTTACAACATTGGTTGTAGTAGTATATTGCTCATAAAACCTTTTATAATCAGGCTTCGACAAATAATTATACGAAATACCAACATGAGGAAGGACCCTAAAAGAGGAGGAGAAAAATGAATAACTTATATTCCCTCGAAACTTTACAACATCAAAGTCCATAAAAATATCGTTGTATAGTTCAAGAGTAGAGGAACTGCTATTTTTGTAATTCGAAAATCCATATAAAGAAACTTTTTGATAAAGTATATCCGTTTGAAAAGATAAACGGGGAAGGCTCCTCGTAAAAATACCTTTTAAAAACAATCCTCCAATAGGGCTAAAAACAGGTTTAAAATCAGCTTTCGCTATATAATCATACTCTTTTAAGGTGGCAGTTGAATAAAATGTATAAATAGTTGCACCTCCTAAAATTCCAAACTTCACTTTGTTTGTTCCGATTATGCTATAATCTTTTAATATACTTTTTTCGGAAGGTCTATGCGGAATTTCGTAAGCAACATTTGAGAGTTCATTGTATTGTTTTACAAGAGCCGTCAGGGAGTTTATTTCGAGTTTTGAATTGTTTATCGTTTCGGTTAATACTTCCGTTTTCATTTTTTCTAACAGGTACTCCTTATAACGATCGTAAGTTTGGTTCGAAACCTGATCCATTGTTTTGCCCGATTTCAGTTCCGTAATTTTCTCTCCAACCCCTTTTATATAATAATGCTGCCCCCCCTTGTTCAAATACAGTAGGCTTACTTTGCCTTTTACCAAATACTCAATAAAGTGTGATTTTCCATTAATATTTGCTGCGAAATATTGTTTGCCCCCATCAATTCCGTAAGCAATTAATTTTTCGGGAGAGTAGTGTATCGGAAAAGCAATTTCGAACCTTTTAAAATTGCAGATGGTATAGTTTTGAGCTTCCTTCTGAAAATTCACATACCCGCGCAAGGTATCCCCGTTTTGTTTAACAATATATCCTTTTTGGAAATCGGTCTGAGCCAGTGCAACGTGTCCAATCAGGAGAATAAACACGATGTTGGTTAGAAATTTTTTCATAAGTATGCTTCTTGGTATATTTCGGTCTAAACTTAGTAAAAATATGAAAGGAAAAAAATTTAAGCACATATACTTTGATTTATCTACAATAAAGCACCATGAATCAAAAAAAAACCCGAATTAAAATCATCGTTCATTATAAATACTATATTCGCATCGGTTACTAACCAATAATGCTTCATTACCTAAGTAATATGAAATCCTTTTTAAAATATTCCTCCATTGCCCTTATTTTAAGTACTAGTTTACTTCTGACCTGTAAGAATGATGAATTAAAGGATATTGGTTTCCCCCGTGTTCATACAAATTTTGTAGAAATGATCTCAGATACTGGGGCTGTATTTAGCGGAGAAATAATTGATATGCCATCGGGCAGCGAAATTATCGACCATGGCTTTGTTTGGAGCGATAATAAAGATGCTGTTAATTATATGGAAAAAGTTTCTCTCGGAAATCGTTCAGAAAAAGGATCATTCCAGGCTAGTGCCAATCGGGCAATGACGGAAGGAAAAACTTATTACTTCAAGGCTTTTATTAAAACCCCGAAAATTACTGTGTTTGGAAACGAGCTTAGCTTTGTTAGTTTAGGAAGCCATGCTCCCATAATTACATCGTTATCGTCCGATTCCGGCAGTTGGAATGATACCATTATCATCCGGGGCAAATTTTTTGGCGTCAACCGAAATAAAATGAACATTCTGTTTAATAATACGTTCGCCGATACTTACACGTTTGAATCGGATAATTTAATTAAAGTCAACGTACCATATGGCTTAGATACTACTATTAGCAAAGTATCTATTAGATTCGACAATGTTATTTATCCCAGCGATAAGCTATTTAAGCTTACGCCAAATGTTAAAATAACCTCGATTGATCCGGCTTCCGGTGGATGGAAATCGGTTATTAAAATTAAAGGGAAGAACATACGCCTGGCCCAGAAAATATTTTTTGATAATATTCTGGTTACAAGTATACTTAAGTCGGATTCTGTAATTGAAGTTAACGTACCCTCAAGTTTAAATAAGGAAAGCTCAGAAATTTCAATTAAGGTAAATAGTTTTGAATTTAAATCTCCTCAAAAATTTTCCCTAGAATTAGGGAAAATTAATTCATTAAATCCACAAAATGGCACGGTTGGGTCACAAGTAACTATAAATACAAAGAATATAAGAACTGCTATTGCAAAAGTAAGCGTTGGAGGAATTGATGCAATCGTGAAATCAAAAACTGATTCAAGCATAACTATTATTATGCCGCAACTTTCAAAATCTGGTTCTTTTCTTATAGCTATAAAAGATGACCTTTTTCAAATTGTCAGTAAAGAATTATTTATTTATCAAATTCCAGAAATTGTATCTCTTTCGGAGGCTGCATGGGGAGATACGTTAATAATAAAAGGTGCGAATTTTGACTTATACAAGAATTGGCAAATATATTTTGGAACTCTTAATTATAAATATGAAACAGGATCGATTGAATATATTGATGATAAAACAATTAGAGTTTTAATAGCACAAAATCATTTATATAAAAATAATAAAATTCATTTGGAAGCTGATAATTTTAAATTTTCAACCCCATTAGATTTTAAAATTCCAGATCCAGTAATAAGTGAAATAATTAATCCAACTGATGATCAGCACATAGAATTCACTGTGATTGGGAAATATTTTCACCCGACCAATACCTTAATTACAATTGAAGGAATTAGTGATAAGATAAACATCATTTCTCAATCAAAAAGTAAAATCATTTGTCAAATGCCAATTTTATTGAGAGGCCAATATTCAATAAAAGCTGAAATATTTGGCTCTAGTTTTTCAGGTGGAAACTATACAATAAAAAAGAATTGTTTAATATGGAATAGTCCCCTTTCTCTATATTATAAATATAATAATATTCAAATAGCTGGTTATTTTACAAAAGGTATTGATAATATTGGTTTTGTTTTGTCTAATCGTATAGATTTAAACTATACTCAATTAAAATTCGATCATTATCAAAAAAAAATGACTGTTATTGATAATATTCTACCCAAAATTGACCAACCTGCAGTTTTTAACATTGGTAAGAAGAGTTATATATGTTCAGGTATAACAGCAGATTACTCTCCCCTAAAAACATTTTATGAATTTGACCCTTTATCACAGATTTATAAAAAATTAGATGATTTTCCTGGTACGCCTAGAGCACATGCAGTTGCTGTCTCAATGAATAATAAAGGATATATTTTCGGTGGTTATTATAAAGGAGCAATTGTTAATGAGTTATGGGAGTATGATTTTGATAATGACAAATGGACGTATTTAAATAATACATCATTGGATCCCCAACCAAATACATATGCTTATGCACATGACAATTACATTTATTTATTTAATAAATTCAATATTTGGAAATTTGACCCAATAAACAATAGTCTTGTTAATATCTCAACTGCTCCTTGCTTAAGTGACCAATATTTTACCCCCCTACCATTTTATGCTAAAAATGAAAGAATTTATTTTCAAATAGGCAGAGGATATTCTTTTGACGAATGTATATATTTCGATTTACAAAGTAAAGTTTGGAAAAAAGTCCTAAATTTTCCAATTAAAAATAAATACATCTCAAATTCATACAATATTGATAATAAATGTTATTTAGTTACAAGTACGTATGACCAATCTCACAGCATAGAAATTTTGGAATTTGATCCGGCATATGTTCCATAATTTAATAATAAATTCAAAATGCTCACACATAGTTTTTATATTCGCAGCGGTTACTAACCAATTATGCTTTTTTATTTGCTTGCATGAAACTAAATCTTAAATTTTCCGCAGTCGCACTCATAACTATTGCACTAATTATAGTAACGTGCAAAAAAGAGGAAATGATATCGCGCGATTTCCCTAGGGTTACTACCTTAGAAGTAATTGATATAGATAGTACGGGGGCAGTTTTTACAGGTGAATTGTTTTCTTTTGGGCAAGAAAGGGTAATTGATTGCGGATTTGTTTGGGGTGAAACATCTACAAGTTTTCCATCAACAGAATATGTTTCATTAGGTTCACTTGAAAAAAAAGAAAAATTCAATTTCAGAATTGATCATTCGCTTGCCACCAAAAAGAAATACACCGTTAAAGCGTATGTAAAAACTATTAAATATACCGTTTATGGAAAAGAGGTCGAGTTTATGAGTTTAGGTAGTCTTGCCCCAAAAATAATCGATTATTGGCCTGATAGTGCTAAACTTGGTGAAACCATCTATTTTAAATGTAAAAACCTCAGTAAACTCGCTTATGGCAATTATATAATTTTTGGAAATACAACTAACAGTGGGCAAATCATAAATGATTCTATTGTTTCCAGCACAGTTCCTCCCGGAATTGATACTTCCGTGGTAAAAATTGGGATAACGGTAAGTGGCAACTCGAGTTATCATCCAAAGCGATTAAAATTAATACTTCCTAAAATCTATGGGATTTCTAAAAATACAGGATATTGGGGAGACACAGTTATTATAAAAGGGAAAGGTTTTGCTTCAAAGAATTACAACATTGTAAAATTCAATAATACACAAGTACCACTAATTAACTGGTCTGATTCTGTTTTAATTTTTAAAGTACCTGCAAATCTCGACAAAGTTGAGTCTGATATAATCGTTGGTCCATTTAATGAACCTACTATAAAATTCCACATTTCTAAACCTGAAATTATTTCATCTAATATTGATTCTACCTCAACTCCAGGTTCCGTAACTTTAAGGATTAAAGGTGCTAAGAATGAGTTTACTAAGGTTTATTTCAAAGATGAAATATTAACCAATGTGAAATGGATTGACAGCAATACAATAGAGGTAAAATTAACAAATAAAGAAAGTGGAACATTTGCTTTAAAACTTGATGTACTAGGGCAATTCTCCAATGAGAAAAAAATTAAGATTATAAACCCCAAATTGGATCTTAAGGGCACTATAAATTTTGATTTTGCAGAAACAATCACTTTATATGGATCAAACTTAGATAAAGTAACAAATGTTTATGCTGATGATATATCAATTAGCCTTGTTTCTAAATCTTTCAATTCAATAAAATTTAAACTTTACAACTTTTACAGATATGGAAGATCATATAATATAATATTAATGAATAGCTCCAATTATGAAATGGTGTATCCAACTTCTGTATTTATTAAGCCCAACGATCCGGTTATATATTCAATAAGTCCAACACAAGTAAAAGGAAGTTCTGATACTATATATGTAAAAGGAACAAACTTAACCTGGGCATCAGTTAAAATAAATGGTTATAATACAAATAGTATTTTAGATGATAGTAATTACAAACTTATTAAGATAATTGTTAGTAATATTCCAACAAGCAGTAATAATACACTCGATATAAAAATTGGGAACAGCTACATTGTAAATACATCTGGTATTGATTTAAAAATTAAATCTCCATGGAAAATAAAAACGCCACCACCAATTTCTGATTATTTTACTTCAACATATAGTGGGTTTTCAATTAATAATAAAGGTTATTTCTTATTAAATAAACCTCCCTTTTATTTATATGAATATGATCCATTAAATGATTCTTGGATAATAAAAAATGATAAATTCATTAATCAAACCCCAGGAAATTATACAATAATATCTAATAATAGCAATGCTTACGCAATTTCATCTTCCAGCAACTATGATACAAAAAGTGCTAATATTTATAAATATGACTATGCAAATAATATTTGGATTGACGAAAAAGTAATATATAATTATTATAGTAAATTTGTACCATTCTTTATTTCAAAAAAACTTTATATCGCAGGACTTGGATTTTCAGGATATGGCGGAACCAAAACAGATACAAAAGAATTAGTAAATAAGGGTGAAGTGCCCTTATATAATGACATTACCCAATTTTTCGGTTTCTCATTAAATAATTTAGGATATATTGTTTCAAATTATAATTTAATGGAATATAATCCTGTAAGTAATAGTTGGCTGAAAAAAAACGAATTTCCACCTTTATACCCCCTAACAGCAGTCAAAAGCGAAGATAAAGTATTTATTCAAAGCTACTATAAAGGATTTTACCAATACAATCCTATTACAAATGAATTAAAGCACTGCTCTGGAGCACCTACAGATTCACCAGGATTTCACTTTGGAATTAATAATAAAATTTATGTATGGGATAGTGAAATTATAGATGATGGAACGATTAGAAAAAGATTTTATGAATACGACCCAACTCTTGAACCTTAAAATAAAAAACGTATGCCATTATTTCGCATTTTAGGCTTAATAGTTTTAAGCCAATGTTTTACCATAAATCCCCTCTCCGCCCAATCCCCATACCCTTTTGGCACGGTATCCATGGCCGACATGGAGATGACCGAATATGAGCAGGACAAAGAAGCCGAAGCCGTTTATCTGTTCGATTGGGGTCAAGCCAAAATTAATGCTCTTGCAGATAAACCACTAACAGTAACAAAACATTACCGCATTAAAATTTTAAAACCGCAGGGACTCGATCAGGCTTCCATAAAACTAACATATTTTTCAACCCGTATTCCGAACTTAAAAGCATCTACTTTTAACCTCGTAAACGGCAAAATTGAGGAAACCCCTGTTAACAAAAAGGATATATATGTGGAGAAAAAATCAGCTAATTCTTATACCATTAGCTTTGCATTTAGCAATGTTAAAATGGGGTCTGTTATTGAATGTTCGTATTCTTTAAACTATGGATCCATTTTTCAACTATATCCATGGGCTTTTCAGCATAGAATTCCTGTTGTAAAAAGCGAATATTCTGCAATCTTTCCGGGCGTGTTTCGGTATAAAAATGAGTTACATCAAAACAATCTTACTATAAAGACAAATACATCATACCGCGATTTATACATTGAAAGCATCCGAACTCAGGAAATTACCCAGAATTATTTTGGTTTTAATATCCCTGCCTTTGAACCAGAACCATATATGGCTTCTGTTTCCGATCAATTAGCCCGTGTGGAGTTTGAATTAGGAAAAATCGACCTACCCAATTACAGTAAAAATGTAACGCCAACCTATGCCGAGCTCCCAAAAGAATTGTTAAATGACGAAAATTTTGGCATTCCTTTAAAAAATACCGGTTTTTTAATTAAAAAAACAGCAGAAATAACCCATGGCTTAACTTCCGACATCGATAAAATAAGGGCAATTCATCAATACATTACCGAAAATGTAAAATGGAACGAAGAAACCGGAATTAATACTTCGTTTACCACGCTTAAGAAGGTAATCACCCTGCAAAGCGGATCTGTTGCA
>JAIFLU010000009.1 GCA_020048915.1 Bacteroidota bacterium
TTTAAATAATGATACCATTTATTTTTATTCTAAATCACCATTATATTCATTTAATTTAGTCTCAAATTTTTCGTTTGGACAAAATACCCCTATAATATGTAATGAATACATTATGAATGCTGTTAATACAAGTAATTCTTCAATAGCTTTTGCATCTATTACCCCTTTTGTCGATGAGGTTTTTTTAAAGATTCCTGTTGATAAAGGCATTTTTATAAATTATCAATTCAGTATTTTTCAAAATAATAGATTTTATACCATTGATAAAATAGAACGTAACAAAACTATCGATGACATCTCAGTTTATCCTAACCCATCATCTGATATAGTAAATTTTGGTTTACCTAATAGTATAATTCATTTAAATTTAAAGGTTTATAATAATTTAGGAAAACTTTTATTTGTTTCAAAAACAAATCAGATTGATCTATCCAATTATCCCAAAGGCATATATCTTATACATTTCTCTGATGGGGAAAATGTTGTTATTAAGAAATTAATTAAGTTATAATTTTAATTCTCATGATAATTAGTATTGTTGATAAGAATTGTAAATCGTCGTTCACTCGTTTATTAAGGCAATCTTAATCCTTTGCTCAATATATTATTCAAAATTTGGTTAATACAGATGTTTATTAAATTTTTTGGAGTAGGGGTATTTTTCATAATTATAAATACTATAGATTCTTTTTCACAGGAAATTAAAATCGCCCCATTTTATAAATTTAAAAATGGAGCGGTTTCTTTTACTTTTGATGATGGTCTAGATTCTCAATTTAATATTGGAATCGAACTTTTAAGCAAATTTAATTATAAAGGCACTTTTTTTATTACTACGGGTAACATTAAAAAAGCAAAATGGGAATTTTTCAAAGAAATGATAAATAATGGTCATGAAATTGGATCTCATAGTATTAGTCACCCAAAATTATCAGAGATCAACTTAAATGATGCTAATTTTGAAATCGAAATATCAAAAAACACAGTTGAACAAAATATCGACAGTTTTCAGTGTTTTTCTTTTGCATATCCAAGTGGTAGATTTAACGCCGAAGTGAAAAGTATAGTATCACAGTTCTATCAAGCTGCAAGATCAGTTAACAGTGGTCTCTGCTCCTTTGAAAACACTGATAATTTCCAATTACAAACACTTTTTTTTTCTTCAAACTTAAAGCTAAAAATTGCAAATACTTGGGTAAATAGTGCAATTCATGACCAAAAATGGTTGATTGAATCCTTTCATGGTTTTGATGGCGATGGGTATCAACCAATTTCGTCCAATCTTTTTAGAAAGCATTTAGAATATATTAAGTCAAAAGAAAATGTTCTGTGGGTTGCCACCCTTCAGGATGTTGTTAAATATTTTAAGGAAAGGCAAGGCGCCTCCATTAGTATTATTGATTCCTCGGATTATTTATACCGAATTCAATTAAATGATAATCTACCGGATTCTATATATAATCACCCATTAACATTAAAAATAAAAATTCCAAAATCGTGGAAGGATATTAGTATTGCGCATGGAGAGCATATAGTTCAATTTCAAACCCAGGTAGATCCTTTGGGGAACCAATTTGTGATTTTTGATGCCGTCCCGGACAGAGGATTGATTACTATTCTTTCTCAGACACCTTTTGATTCGGAGAAGGAAAAATGCGAAAATTGTAATTTGATTCTTTATCCTATTCCTTTTAATAACTCATTTAGAGTTTTATGGAATCCTATGTATGTTGGACATTTTTCAATATTAAACTTAAAGGGGCAGATGGTATTTAAAGGTGAATTAAAATCGGGAATTCTGCAAATAGATACGGAATTATTAGAGAAGGGAAACTATATGGTTGTTATTGATCTTGATACTGAAAAGGGAAATTTTCACTTAATAAAGAAAGTTATTAAAGAATAGTAACCCCAGATATGGGAGTAACTACCTCATTATTCAATAAAATATACTATTTTGGATTTTTAATCTTTTTTTTATGAATCTCCTTATTACTGGTTCTTCAGGTTTTGTTGGTACAAACTTCATCAAGGGCGCAAGTGCTTTTAATATTAAAGAAGTCGATTTGCTAACCCAGAAAGTAGCTGATATTGATTTTATGGGGGTAGATTCGGTTTTGCATTTAGCCGCCCTTGTCCATCAAATGAAAGGTGCTCCGGAAGAGCTTTATTTTAAGGTAAATCGTGATTTGGCCTACGAAGTTGCAAAAAAAGCCAAAGATGACGGTGTAAAACAATTTGTTTTTATGAGCACCGCCAAAGTTTTTGGTGAATCTACTACCGGAAAACCTGCTTGGGATGAAAATTCTGATTGTAATCCAATAGATCCATATGGTAAAAGCAAATATGAAGCTGAAAAATTACTTTTCCATTTACATGATGAAAATTTTAGAGTTGCAGTTGTGCGGTCTCCATTGGTATATGGAGCGGGTGTTAAGGCAAATATGTACAATTTGGTAAAATTGGTCAATCAGGTTCCTATTCTTCCACTTGGAGGGGGTAGTAATAATCGTTCAATAGTTTATGTTGGGAACTTGGTAGCGTTGCTGAAACATATTATTCAAACTCAAGCTACTGGTATTTTTATTGCGGGAGATAAAAAACCATTATCAACCACTCAACTTGTTCAGTTAGTTGCTCAAGCAAGTAAAAAAAAGATTCGGCTAATTAAAATTCCTAATTTTATTCTTAATATTGCAAAAAAAATTAACCCTTCAATAGTTGACCGCCTATTTGGTTCTTTGGCAATTGATAACCAAAGTACAAATACTCAACTAGGTTTTATACCTCCTTATTCAACAGAGGATGGAATTTGTGAAATGGTTGAATGGTATAAAAAATTGAATGACTTATAGATGCATTTCTTTTTCTTTTGCAAACGTTTCCATATACAATTTATACAACGTTTACCAAATTTGTTTCCATTTTTTGCGCAGTTTGTTGGTATAAACGGAAGATTCATATTCTTGGGTTCCGATTCATTGGCAGGGATTAGGTACGAACTTTAACTCCATCCTTTTGATCGGAAATACCCGATAAATTTCAATTCGAAGTCTCCCATCAAAAGAAGTACAATCTGGAAATTTTTTATTCCCCGTATGAAAAAAATTGATATCTAACCTATCTTTGGGCAAAATCATAAATCTTACATTTCTTTAATATGTAGTACCATTTATGCTAACAATTTCAATTAAAGTATACGAAGATGCAAAAAACTACGCTTCATTATTAAACGGAAGAAATGTAAAAAAGTACTAAATCAATCGAATCACTATCAGATAGAAATTTACATCTTTTGTTATTCCACGGATTAATTTATCTTATACGCCATTAAAGCCTTCCCATGCCGTATATACATTATTCCATTGGCTAATACCGGGTGCGCAAAATGCTCTTTTGTTCCTTTTTCAATCTTTAGCTTGCCGGCAATTTCTAATTTCTTGTTTTCAAAATTAATAAGGGTTATTACACCATTGGTGCCGTAGCAAATGAACTTATTATCGGCAAAAATTAGGCTCCCGTTATTTACTTTTACTGAATCGACTACTAGACCTTTTGTGAGTTCTACCGATTTGAGGTAGTTTCCTTCGATAGTGGTAAACAGGTTATTACCCACTTTTACAAATCCGCCAAAACCATTCCGAATCCGATTATTGTACCAAATTTCCTTCACACTTTTTCCGTCCGGGGCCAGTTCAAGTTTTACTGTCCCTTTACCTCCTTCGTCAGCAGCAACATTGTAAATAAAACCATCGGCATAAATGGGGGTGTTGCAATGCTCGCCGTCGTATTTATACCCATCCAGCTTATATGACCACAACAGCTCTCCATCCTGACAAGCAACTGCAAACAAAAAATGACGTGATAAAGTTACCAGTATATTTCGTGCCGGAAGCTTTACCAGAATTGGGGAACAAAAAGAAGTGGTATCCCATAACGCTTTCGAGGTCCAAACAGACTTGCCTGTAATTCTGTCGAGCGCTGCAATATTTGTAACCGTTCCACCGGGAAAACAATACACATATTTATCGTCGACCAACACTGACTCGGCGTATCCGAATTCGTTGAGGTACCCACCAAGATCTTTGACCATATCTGTAGCCCATTTTTCAGTACCACTGGTTACGTCAAAACAGGCAATTCTTCCCTTACCCGAACTTGTATAGGCATAATTACCAATAATGGTAGGAGTTGATCGCGCTCCGGGGAAATTAGCAGAATAGTCTGAGCCAATAAACTCAGGACCATTTGGGGATTTCCAAAGCAAATTGCCTTTCAGGTCATATGCAAACAGATAACTGGTACCTTCCAATTCGCCGTTTACAAATAATTTATCATTTAAAATCGAAGGTGCAGCAAAACCACTCCCAATTGCATCGGTAAACCAAAGTAATTCGGGGGCTTTTGTCTCCCATTCCTTCCTTAAGTTCGTTTCGTTATATTGACCATCTCGGTTTATTCCCCTCCATTGCGCCAGTTTCTGGGAATAAAGCTGGGTTAACCCAAAAACTAGAAGTGAAACAACGGTTATAAGACGCAAGTTTTTCATAAATAGACAGTTTAAGATATTGGTTACACATTTGACTAAAAATTCAATTTTGCCAAAATTAAATTTGAAGCTAATGTATGATTTTTTGTCTATCTATAAATTTGTTGCTGTTAAACAATGTTAATATGCAGGATTTTTGAAGGTTGACTTAATAAAAGCAACTAACACTATGGCAAGAATAGAAACTCCACAAGTCTAAAATTTATTCGCTATGAATAAGTGAAGCTAATAACTGAATTTATCAGGTAATACATTCTCACTTAATTTTCGAAGGATTTTTTTTTCAAAACCTATTCTATAATTGCGCAAACGTACCCCATGTTTGTTAAAAGGGCAACAATATGATGCACATCAATGGCTTGGTCTTCCACCCTCAAAATATTATCACTGTCCTCCAGGTCAAAATTGATCCTCGATTGCGGGTAATGCTTTGTTAACGTCTCACACAATTGTTCCGCTCTTTTCAGATCGGTTATATTTGTTTTAAACACTTCTACCATCATGCTGATTCGTGTTATATCGTTTTTTTAACTGGATACCTTGTTCCCTGCAATTACTTAAAGAAAAGAGTCGTAACCCCGGCAGTGTATACCGAAGTTATAATCACTTTGAGACTATTCTAATCATAAAATGCGTATTATTTTATTTGGTGCCCACCATCTTATGATAATAAATATACGATACTGCTAAAATACCTAAAACCACAATCGGGAAAATAGCCTCTCCGCCAATACCGTCAATAACCGCATGTGAAACTGCCGCACTTATAAAATTGAAGGTAAAACCGGCATACGCCCATTCCTTTATGCGATCTTTAAAGAAAGGGAGAATTAGTACTATTGCCCCTGCTACTTTAAAAACAGTAAGCAGGATACGAAAGTAATCGGGATAACCCAAATGACTGATTCCTTGTTTGGCAAGGTCGGAGTGTGCAGTTAATGCCGGCATAAGTCCTTCAAATAGAAAAATAAGCGTAGTGGTAATCCAATAAAGGGTTTTTGTTGTTTTCATAATTTCTGTTGTTTTTGATAATTTAGTAACCAATGATTTCCAAATTTATCGGTTAACCCTCCAAATAAGGAACCCCAAAAGGTGAATTCTATCGGGTGGGTTTGTTCACCTCCCTTGGAAAGACGTTCGTAACAAAGTTTAATTTCTTCTTCGTTGTTGCAATTTAATAGGAGCGAAACACTATTTCCAACAACCAGTCCATTTTCGAATACAATATCAGATGCCATCAAAGCCATTTCCCTTAATTGAAGGGTCGAATGCAAAATATTGTTTTTCATTTGCAGCGGCATCTTTGCACCTGCTGGAGAATCGCCCAGTGTTTGAAAATGAAGCTCTCCTCCCAGGCATTGCTGATAAAATGTCATAGCCTCCCGGCAGTCTCCGTTGAATGTTAAGTATGCATGGATATTCATCGGGGTTTGAAAATTAACTTGTTCTTGTCCTATTTCATCTGGCAACAATCCCTTTGTAAACCCAGGCTTGGGTCTAGTCTGAAAAGTCTTTTACCCCCTAATCCCCCAAATGGGGGACCTAAAAATTCAATGATTTTCAGATGGTTCCCTGGAGGGATTAGGGGTAAAACAGATGAAAATAATTGAATTTTTGACTTTTCGGAGTGGATTCAAGCATTAAGCCATAAACCTTTAAGCTTCTCTTAGTTTTTGAATATCAAATTTTTTCATTTGCATAAAGGCATTTATAACCCGCTCCGATTTGGAAGTATCGTTCATGAGATCACGTAAAATTGCGGGAATTATCTGCCACGGTACGCTAAACTTATCTTTCAGCCATCCGCATTGTCCTTCCTCGCCTTCAGCGGTAAATTTGCTCCAGAAGTAATCAATTTCCTCCTGCGATTCGCATTCCACCACAAACGAAATGGCTTCGTTAAAGCTGAACTGGGGCATCAGAGCACTATCCATGGCCATAAAAACATTTTTATTCAAGGTGAATTGAGCATGTTTCACTGTACCAGCCACATCATTCTCCTCCTTGGTATATTTTAAAATACCCACTATGCCTGAATTCTTGAATAAGGAAGTGTAGTACTGAATCGCCTCTTCGGCTTTACCATGTTGCTTGCCGGTAAACATTAATGATGGGGTGAATTTTTGACCAACATCCTCCATTTTGCTGTACGATATTTGCCAGCTAACTCCAAACCGGTCCTCTACCCAACCATACTTTGAGCTCCAATCATATTTACCGAGTGGCATTAAAGCAGTGCCTCTTTCCAATAGTTTATTCCACGTTTTGTCTGTTTCCTCTTCGGTTTCGCATACCACAAAAAATGAAACAGAAGGATTGAAGGCAAATTCGGGTCCACCATTGAAGCACATAAACTTTTGCCCGGAAGATTCAACCATCGAGACAAATGGATTTTCATCTACAATGGACGAATTATAAAAAACTGAACAGTAAAATTTTGCCCCTTCTTTGGCATTTCCATTAAACCAAAGACACGGATATATGGGATTTTTCATAGATATTTAATTTTAAGGATAATAAGACGAATGTCTCCCACCAAAATAATTAAGGCTTGTAGCTTAACAGAACTACCCCGCTTTTAAATTACTTTACAGTGGTAAGTTTCAAATTCAGAGGAAGTTTAATTCCCTGGAATATGGCTGTTCCTGAACCAATTGCCACAGGATCAATCATTATCTGATAATCATCCACTAAATTATTTTCTGCCAGCAAGCTTAAAATACTGCCACTGCCTAGCATAGTAATATCGCTACCCGGTAATTCCTTCAGCCGTTTTATTTCTTCCACTACATTCGTGCTGATTATTTTGGTGTTTTTCCAATCAGCTTTTTTCATGGTACGAGAAATAACAATTTTGTCGGCATTGTTCATCCCTTCGGCAACAGTAGGGTCATTTTGCATTGCCATGTCAGTTGGCCAATAACTTGCCATCATTTCGTAAGTTTTACGACCAAAAAGAAGGGTACTGCCCGATTGCAATCCTTCAGCAGCATATTCGTTTTCCTCAGCACCATGCCTGTGCCAGCTAATATCGCCGTTAAGATCACTTAAAAACCCATTCAGGGTTATAAAATTAAAAGATGCTAATTTTCGCATTACATTTTTTGTTTAAAGGTTAATCCTATTTCTCCTAAAGCCTTTTGAAGTTTAGGCATAGAAGTTTTCCCCATGCCATGAAGGTTTAATATATCGGCTTCGCTAAACTGTGCCAGCTGTTGCAACGTTGCTATTCCTCTCCCTTCCAGGGCACGTCTGGCAGGTGCACCAAGCATCTTCAAAAAATTGATGCTCGATTTTCGTTCTTCTTCACATTTAGGACAGGTAATACAGTCACTGCTTTTATAATAACGATGTCCGTTTTTACATGTCCGTAATGTTTTACCATCGGTCGTCATCAATTGCTTTTTTCAGTGCAGGCAAACATCCATTGCACGCCAAACTTATCCTTACAGCTTCCATAATAGTCGCCCCAAAACATATCCTGCAATTCCTGTTCAACAGTTCCTTCTTTCGAAAGCGCTTTAAACAAGCGTTCTGTTTCAGATCTTGTATCGGGTTGCAGATTTATGTAAACATTGTTCCCGACATTTATTGTAAAACCCATAGACTCGGGGGCATCCGTTCCCATCAAAACATGCCCGCCCAGAATAGGCAAGGCCACATGCATCACTAATTTTTTGTCAGCCACAGGCAAAGGAGGCATATTTTCGGAAGGGGGAATATCGCTGAAACGCATTATTCCTCCGGTGAACTCACCTCCAAAAATTGATTTGTAAAAATTAAACGCCTCTTCCGTTTTATTGGAAAAATTGAGATAGGTGCTTACTTGTGCCATAGAATTTAAGATTAATGGGTTTAATACTTCAATAAAAAGCTGAAAATTATTTTTCGCAAATTTCTTTCAATTTGTTTAATGCTTGAGGCCAGGTATCTATAAAGAAAGCTTTAAACTCTTCGTTGGTGTCTATATCTATCGAAAGTAGTGTCGTTCCAATGTTTTCAGCAAATGTATAGTTTTCGCAAAAACCAATCCAGTCCTCTACTTCGGGGCCTGATAATACTTCTATATTCCCTTGCACTAAGCCAATATACTCAATACTGATAAACTTGCCGGGAATATTTTCCCTGATTTTACCAACCATTCCTCCGGTGGCGCCATTCTGGTCCGTTCCCACAAACAAAATTTTTGACCCTTTTTCCCAAGATCCTTCAAAACGAGATGTTGAATTAAATACCTCTGTCCATTCGGAGTATGTTTTTTTGGCGATCATGGTTTGATATACTTTTTCAGCACTGGCATGAATGTTTATTTCGAAATGCATCTTTTCCGATTTCCCCGATACTTCCACATATTTTTTGAAATTATCTAAAATAGCCTGCCAGCCTGTTTGTTGTAATTCTGGAGTGTTTTCCTGTTCTGCTTCAAAAGTTTCGGTAACAGTTGTTTCATTTTCATTTGAATCGAAGGATATTTGCACTTCTCTATCATCGTCCAAGGTGTAGGCTATAACCTTATGCAATTCCACCTTGCTGTATTTGCCGGAAAAATCAAACCCGAAGCTGCCATCTTTGGCTTCCATACGCGACACGAATTTGCCTCCAACCCTTAAATCGTTTTCCGCGCTAGGGGCATGCCAGTCGTCAGATGCATAGTTCCAATGTATAATGTGTTTAGGGTCTGTCCAAAATTCCCATACTTTCTTAACCGGAGCATGTACTATAGCTCGTACGGTAATAATTGCTTTTTCAGTTGTTGTTGCCATAGTAATAATTTTTGATTATTAATAAAGATAAAATTCTATTATGCAAACATAGATGCATTTATAAAAATAATTGATGTGCAAAAACGACAAATGTGAGGCTATTTGCGACAACCTTATTTGTGAAATAATGTTTATAGAAATATTTATGAAATCATTTTTACAAATAACAATTTACAGATGAAAAATGTTTCGATTCTTGTTCCTGAGAGTTCTGTAATGCAAGCCATTGCCGATCCGCGTTATTTGTTCTCGGCTGTTAACCAGTTTCTGACAGTCTCGGGTAAAGATCCTTTATTCGATGTTAACCTGGTCGGTTTAAAGAAAGAAGTGAAACTGAACGACGGGCAATTCTCGGTGTTTCCTGATAAGCAATTGAAGGAGGTATGTCAAACCGATTTAGTGATAATCCCCGCCTTGTTTGGCGATATGAAAACTGCCATTTGTCTTAACCAAAAGTTTGTACCCTGGATTGTAGGGCAATACAATAATGGAGCTGAAGTTGCTTCGCTGTGCGTTGGAGCATTTTTGCTGGCCTCTACTGGGTTACTTAATGGAAAGAAATGCTCTACTCATTGGGGATTTACAAACGAGTTTCGCGAAATGTTTCCGGAGGTAGAAGTGGTCGACGGAAGCATAGTAACCGAAGAGAACAGAATTTATTCGAGCGGTGGGGCAAATTCGTATTGGAATCTGTTGCTATATTTGGTAGAAAAATATACCGACAGGGAAACGGCCATTCTGGCTTCCAAATATTTTGCCATTGATATTGACCGGCATAGCCAATCGGTATTTGCCATGTTTAAAGGGCAAAAAGAACATAAGGACGACGCGGTGCGAAAGGCTCAGGAATATATTGAAAATAACTATCATGAAAAAATTACGGTGGATGAACTGGCCGATACTTTTGGAGTAGGCCGCCGAACCTTTGAACGCAGGTTTAAAGTGGCCACTAATAATTCGGTGTTGGAATATATGCAGCGCATAAAAATGGAAACTGCAAAGCGGAGCTTTGAAAACAGCCGCAAGAATATTAACGAAGTAATGCTGGATGTTGGTTACACCGATACCAAAGCATTCCGCACCATTTTTAAAAAGGTAACCGGCCTAACCCCCATTGAATACCGTAACAAGTATAGTAAGCAGCTTACTACCTAATACTTAATATAAGAATTGGAAGTAACAATTAGAATTTTAACAATTTGCAAAATGATTTTAAATGTCATAGGCGGGTATGAACAATGAGCTTATACAGCATAAAGCAAAATCCACCTGTAAGAAAAGTAGCAATTATGTCCCAAAAATCTATTGGTTTACCAAGCAACGGATGGGCAATTTCATATAAGGCAACGCTAATTGTAACTGTCGTAATTAAAAAATAATGTTGCGTTCTCTCCCGACCAATAAGCCCGATAAAAAAGAATATGGTTGCCATGGTTCCCAAGGAATTTCCCAGTGTATCGGCAATATGCCAATCGTTTATATTATTCGAATAAATATACGGCCGGTAATAAGGTCGGGCAATAAATTCATAAATTAACAATGCTGCTAATCCAATAGACAGGTTAATAACCCTTTCTTTCGAAAATCGCCAGTTAATAATTTCTTCTTTTAATTCCTGAAGAGTCATCTAATTGAATTATTAAATAAGAAAGTAAAATGTTTGATTTTCTCCAAGCAACTTCTTACTGAAGCTGTAACCTATGCACAATGGAATTTAGCACAAAGGTTAAGAGCATTAAAATTTCAATATTTGAAACGTATTTCAAAAAAATTAACAAAAGCATAATCGCTTTTATTAAACCCTTTTAGATTATTTTCTCCCCGGAACATAAAAATCGTCCTCTTTCAAATTGCACTTTTTAGCAACTGCTTTGCAATATGCCAGTCGACCTGCATTAGAATTGCGGGAGTCTGATCCAAAGGTGAATTTTAATCCTTGTTCTTTGGCCATCAAAATAAATTTTTCGTGCGGAGTATGCGCCATATCGTTTATTTCCAAAGCAATATTACGGGCTTTAGCGGCGGATATTATTTGCTGCATGCGCTTCTCGGTCCATAAAGTATAATAGTCCCGGGCAATGCATACCGGCAGAAACAGTGGCCATCCGAAGATATTAATAGGTTCTGTTTGCAGAATATTCAAGCTGTGTTTCATATACATTTCCATAAAAGCTTCGGTATCTTCCACGTATGTTTCCAATCGATAAATGCGCTCATAATCTCCATTTTCAATCGGAATAGTTTGGGGATCCATAAGCACATAATCGAGTTTTTTGATCACTTCGGGTGAAAAATTTGAAGCCCAGTTTGGAGTCATTGGCTGTAAGCCAACATAAACGGGATATTTCCTTAGGTTTTCGATATACCTGTTCAGGTCGGCATCATCTTTAATTGCCCATACTGCGGGGTGTTCCACAATACCGAATTTTACTTTTCTTTTTTCGGCGATCTCCATAATCTGCTCCATGGTAAACATGTCGGTGGTATGGACATGCAAATCCATAAGCGGGAAATCGTTTTTACCAAAAGTGTTACTATTACCTAAAAGTGGAGCTGTAACTAACATTCCGCTAGCCAGGCCAGCATTCTTAACAAAAGTTCGTCGTTGCATAATCTGAAATTTTTGGTCGGTCAACTATCTGAATAAATATAATTTAAGTAATTGTTTGAATAATTATATGCTAAATAGATTATAAGAAATCAAATTTAGAAGCGTGAATCTTCCTTTACTCAAAATCCAAAATACTAAATCCTTTAAGCCGGGTCCGCCCTATGCAATTTATGGTTGTTTTATTAACTATCCGGGTACTTTTCAAAATTCTTTATAAAGCAGGAGTGAGAAATGGTAAATTAAGTGTTCTTTTTGATGTGAATAATACTATTTATTCTCATTTTAAATAACTTACCATTCATTAAAAACACCACTTTTAAATTGTTATTAATTTCACAATGTTATAAATTTATTCCGCCTTTCAACTTCCAACTATTATCAATTGCCTTAAAAGTTCAAAGTAAAAAGCTCGAAGCAAAACAGTCCTTGAGCTTTCTACTTTCGCCTTCTTCTATATTTCTTCTTCGGTATTTTTGGATTTCTTTCACCTATAACCATTGCATTATGGAAACTGCTAACAAAACCGGCATCCAATCATCTGCAACAGATGAGGAAATTATCCAGCATCTCGATCGTGTTATTCAGGAGAGCCGGGAAAAACCGGGAGCATTGATCCCTTTATTACAACTTACCCAAAAAATGTATGGGTATCTGCCCGAAGCAGCTATCAAAAAAATAAGCCGTGAACTAAAAATTCCCTTCAGCGAAGTTGCCGGTATTGTTGGGTTCTATTCGTTCTTTTCAACAGTTCCGAAGGGACGCAACGTTGTGCGTGTTTGTCAGGGTACCGCCTGCTACGTGCGGGGAGGAAATGAAGTACTCTCTGCCATGAAAAATGAACTAAAAATTGGAGTTGGAGAAACTACCAAAGATCGCGAATTCTCGCTCGAAGTAGGGCGATGCTTTGGTGCCTGCGGACTTGCACCGGTAGTAATGATAAATAACGATGTTATTCAGCGCGTAAAACCTTCAAAAATTGCGGAGTCGTTAAAAGTATACAGGGTTAAGCCTTAAATCGCCAAACCAATAACAATTCAAGAAAAGCTAACCCGAGCATAGCTGCCCTCAATTACCTTAGAAGGTTTCAATAGATAGCTACCTGATGAATAGCAAAATACTAACTTTTGATTCGTATTACTATGAAAAGCACTTCTACCCCAACAATTTCTTCCTCTGCCGATCTGGAGAAAATTTTTTCTATTCAAACCAGAAGAAAAAAAAGTGACGAAACCAACGAAAAGATTCTTGTTTGTATGGGTGGAGGATGCCTGGCTTCAGGCTCTAAAAAAATTAAAGAACGATTTGAAAGTTGCCTGAAGGCCCGAAAACTAGATTCCACAATAAAGGTTATCGGTACGGGTTGTTTGGGACCATGCTCACATGGACCAGTGGTGGTCATGGGTCGTGATAAGGTATTTTATCATCACATTAACGAAGACGATGTGGAAGAAATTATTGACCAGCACATTGAAAAGAATATCGTAGTAGAGCACCTTGCCTATCGGGAGGATGTTGATAGCAAACCCATTCCAGTTATAACCGATATTGCATTTTTCAAACGTCAAACAAAGATTGTACTTCGCAATTGCGGTGAAATTGATCCATATAGTATCAACGATTATATTGGCAACCAAGGTTATTTCAGTTTGGCAAAAGCATTAAACAGCATGTCTTCTTCTGAAATAATCAAAGAACTCGAAAAATCGGGATTACGGGGTCGCGGCGGTGCCGGATTCCTTACCTGGAAAAAGTGGAATCTGGCGCAGCAAAGCACTTCACCCAAAAAATATATCCTCTGCAATGCCGATGAAGGGGATCCGGGAGCTTATATGGACCGCAGCGTTTTGGAAGGAGATCCGCACAGTATAATTGAAGGCATGGCTATTGGGGCATATGCTGTGGGTGCAGATGAAGGCTATGTATATGTTCGCGCTGAATATCCGCTTGCGGTGGAACGATTGCAACATGCCATTGATGCTGCCAAATCGTACGGACTTTTAGGTGAAAATATCCTCGGTTCGGGTTTTAATTTCAATCTCGAAATTCGGATGGGCTCCGGAGCCTTTGTCTGCGGAGAAGAAACTGCACTCATTGCGTCCATTGAAAGCAAACGGGGAGAACCGCGTCCCCGTCCTCCATACCCAGCTCAAAAAGGATTATGGGGGAAACCCACTGTACTTAATAATGTGGAAACTTTTGCCAACATCGCTCCCATCATCCTAAATGGAGGAGAATGGTTTGCATCATTCGGAACCGAAAAGAGCAAAGGTACCAAAGTATTTGCGCTGGCAGGCTCTATACATAATTCGGGATTGGTAGAAGTTCCCATTGGAACAACCCTGGGAGATTTAATTTACGATATCGGCGGTGGAACCGCTACCGGAAAACCTTTTAAAGCAGCTCAAATTGGAGGACCTTCGGGAGGATGCATTCCAAAACAACATTTGAATGTTCCGCTGGATTATGAATCGTTGAATGAGTTGGGGGCCATAATGGGATCAGGAGGGTTGATTGTTATGGACGACGACTCGTGTATGGTTGATGTAGCACGATTTTTTCTCGAATTTGTACAGGAGGAATCGTGTGGAAAATGCGCGCCATGCCGTGTAGGAACAAAAAGGATGCTGGAGATTTTGCAACGTATTTGCGAAGGGAAAGGCAAAATAAGTGATCTTGATAAGCTTGTCGAACTGGGAACGGAGATTCAGCGGACAGCACTTTGTGGATTGAGCCATTCGGCACCCAATGCTGTTTTATCCACCCTTCGTTACTTTAGAAATGAGTATGAGTCACATATTATCTCGAAACACTGTGAAGCGGGAGTGTGCCATGAGCTTGTAAGGGCGCCATGCCAAAGCAGTTGTCCGGCCAGTGTGGATGTACCGGGATTTATTTCGCTGGTAGGCGAAAAAAGGTATGCTGAAGCCCTGAAACTTCATCGGGAACGTAATCCATTCGCAGCGGTGTGTGCAAGGGTTTGCTTCCATACATGCGAGGAAAAATGCCGACGGTCTGCCCTCGATGAACCTGTCACTATCCGAGCAGTGAAACGCTTCATGGTCGATCAGGAAATTACGATACAAGTTCCTGAAGTGCTTGATAATGCCGAAAATGCCAAACGAAAAATTGCTATTGTTGGAGCGGGGCCTTCCGGACTATCATGTGCTTACTTTTTGGCCAGGTTAGGATACCGACCCCAGGTATTTGAAGCCGAACAGCGACCAGGTGGAATGCTGGTACAAACCATCCCCGCCTATCGACTGCCAAGGGAAGTACTGGCTCGCGAAATACGTATGATTGAAGGTATGGGGGTTACCATAGAAACCGGATTGCAACTTGGAAAAGATTTTACCCTGAATGAACTTAGGGAAAAAGGTTACGAGGCCATTTTTATTGGCATTGGCACCCCTCACGGTTTGTCTCTCAACCTTCCGGGAGTGGATGCCGAAGGGGTTGTAGATGCTTTGTTATTTTTGAAAACATATAATCTTCGCGGATCGGTTCCTGTAAAAAAGAGAATTGTGGTGGTAGGTGGTGGTAATGCAGCTATTGACGCCGCCCGGACTGCAATACGGTTAGGGGCAGAAGAAGTACGAGTCATCTATCGCCGCACTCAGGATGAAATGCCCGCTTATGCTGAAGAAATTGACCAGGCCATGGAAGAAGGTATTATTCTGCACACCCTTACTAACCCTATCGAGATTCTTAGTATGGACGGAAAAGTAACAGGAGTAAAATGCAGTTTGATGCGTTTGGGAGCTTTTGATTCCAGTGGGCGGCGGCGGCCCGAAATGCAGGAAAAGGTATTCGTTCTGGAAGCGGAACAGGTAATCATGGCTATTGGGCAAACGCTTAACTTTAATGCTATTTTTAACGGACTGGCTATTGAAACCACCAATAAGGACACCGTGATTAAGACAGATCCTGTATCGGGACAAACGTCCATTCCTTGGATTTTTGCTGGTGGAGATGCTGCCACAGGACCATTAACGGTAATTGAAGCCGTTGCAGGTGGAGAAAGGGCAGCCGTAGGAATCGATGAGTTTCTGACCGGGAGTTCCCATGCCTTTTGGAGGATTGATAAAAAAACGGATACGTTTTTTGATCCGGAAGCAGATCCAATTCTTATGCCCCGACAAAAGCTTGGACTTCTTTCTGCGGAACGCCGAAAGCATAGTTTCGACGAAGTAGAACAAGTGTGGATAGAAAGCGAGGCCATACGGCAATCGAAAAGGTGCTTACGGTGCGATTATGGAAAATCGTAGGAGACTAATTCTGTTTCAATTACATATAACTAATTATAAAAAAAATTAAAGCATTGGCACGCATTTGTTACGCTCACTTTTATTTACTCCATGCGTTGCAAACGTACGCCAGTTTCGTGTTTGCTATATAATATTATATACGATTGTCGGGCAAATCGAAGTCTGCAATTTATTTAATAACGATGCTGTTCAATTTACAAAATTTTACACTATGATAACCCTTTCTATCAACAATACGCGAATTCAGGTTCCGGAAGGGACAAGCATTCTTAAAGCTGCCGAATTAATAGGCGTGAAAATTCCTACCCTTTGCTTTTTAGAGAATTACGAAGCAAAAGGGGCATGCCGTGTTTGTTTGGTGGAAGTAAAAGGGATCAAAAATCCGGTAACATCCTGTTCTATGCCTGTTGCGGAAGGGATGGAGGTATTTACCCATTCCCAGGCGGTTCGAAAATCGCGGAAGTTTGTGGTCGAGCTATTGCTATCAGAACACGATGGCGATTGTAAAACTTGTCTCCGAAACGATGATTGCGAATTAAAAGCGCTTGCAATGGAATTGGGCATCGATAGGGTGCATTTTGAAGGGGAAAGGGCGCTAAAACTGATCGACGACTCGACACCTGCCCTAATTCGCGATTCGGGCAAATGTATCAAATGCAGACGCTGTATTACTGTATGCAACGAAGTGCAATCCGTTGGTTCTCTCTATCCGCAGGGACGTGGATTTCAATCTTCCATAGGACCGGCTTTTGCCCATATGCTCAATAGCGTAACCTGCGTTCAGTGCGGACAATGCGCCGCGGTATGCCCGGTAGGGGCAATTGTGGAACGCGACCATATTGAAGATGTTTGGAGAGCGTTGGATAATCCCGATAAGTTTGTAATTGTTCAAACAGCTCCCGCCATTCGGGCAGCTTTGGGAGAGTGCTTTGATTACGAGCCGGGAACTCTGGTAACCGGTAAAATGGTCACCGCCCTCAGGCAATTGGGATTTAAAAAAGTTTTTGATACCAACTTTGCAGCCGATTTAACCATTCTCGAAGAAGGAACAGAATTACTGCACCGGCTAAAAAAAACATTGGTTGAAAAGAAAGAAGCTTTTCTGCCACAGTTTACCAGTTGCTCTCCGGGTTGGATCAACTATATGGAATTCAATTTCCCGGAGTATCTAAATCACATCTCTACATGCAAATCGCCTCAGCAAATGTTTGGAGCTTTGGCAAAAACGTTTTATGCTGAAAAAATCGGGGTACTCCCCGAAAATATTACTGTTGTTTCCGTTATGCCCTGTACGGCCAAGAAATATGAAGCACAGCGCCCAGAGATGTTCCAAAATGGCATACAGGATGTAGATTATGTGCTAACCACCCGCGAATTAGGTCGAATGATCAAACAAGCCGGAATCGACTTTCGATCTTTGCCTGACGGAGAAATGGATACCCCCATGGGAATTTCTTCCGGAGCAGCCGATATATTTGCCAACTCAGGAGGAGTGATGGAAGCTGCTATCCGAACGGTCTACGAAATTGTTACCGGGAGAGAATTACCAACCGAAAATTTGCATGTAAAACCTCTGATGGGGTTGGAAGGAATTAAAAAAGCAAGCCTGAAGATTGAAGGCACAAAACCCGATTGGAGCTTTCTGGAAGGAGTAGAACTCCACGTGGGAGTTGTCCATAGCTTGGGAAATGCCCGTGAGTTGATGGAAGCCATTCAAAACGGTGAACAATTTCATTTTGTAGAAGTAATGACCTGCCCCGGTGGATGTATTGGTGGAGGAGGTCAGCCCCGGTATACTAACGATGAGGTTCGGCTAAAACGAATCGAAGCAATATATCGGGAGGACGAAGGAAAGTCTTTACGGAAATCTCACCAAAACGAAGCCATACTGAAATTATATGCAGAATATCTGAAAGAGCCGTTGGGAGAAATGTCTCATCGTCTTTTACACACTCATTACCGGGAAAAAGAACAGCTTGGATTTTGAAAAACTCTGGAAATTTAATAAAGTCAACAAAAAAAATATTAGAAGGCGCAAAGAATAAGAATTATAATACTCACGTCCTTTTTTTATATGCTGTAGTAAACATATTCTTTGTTACGGCATCGGGTGCAATTCAGGCTAACAGTTGGAACCATATCGTTGATTGACCGTACAATGTTCCCATAAAACCCTGATAACCCAAATTGCCTGTAACATGAATCCTGATTTTTCAAAAAAAGAAAGCGCTTTCAGTTCGCGAAACATCCTTCTGGTTTTAGTTTTCGCCCTGGTAGCAGGCATTGTAAATTTTTTGTATTCGTATTTTCAAATTGGACTGAAACTGGAATACAACGATCCATCGAACAAATGGATTTATAGTTCGATGTCTATGGCATCCACAGTTATTAGAATGATAGTTCTATGGTTGATTGTTTACCGTGTTTCGAAAGATTTCCGTGCTTCGGTTTCGGCATTTATCCTGAATATTTTGATAATTGCTTTGTACCCCTTTCTCAAATTTGAATCGTCTCAGAATTTTTCGATTGTGTTTAACCATCTGGGATATTTTCTATTTTTACTGCCCTATGCAGTGTTTATGTTCCTCCATACGAAGAGCCCGGCAAAAACAGGTTTTATTGTCCTGATAATGTATTTTTTTGCGTCTAACTCCCTGGCATATTTTGGAATACAACCAATGAGCGATCTGTTTACTAATTTTCTGAGAATTTTCAATATAAACTACGATTCGTTAGAAGCAGCAACCGGATTTATAATACATTATCCGGATGGTGGTTATTCGCAAATTGCCTATCTCCCCGTCGTGTTGAATGTTATGGTTTCTTTGGCAGCATTTCTGGTTCAGCTGGAAATACTGCGGATAGTAAGCCTTTACCGCTTGAAAGACTTGGGAGATACCAAGCTCGAATTATCGGTTACATATAGCAAAGCCCAAGTGCTGTTAACCTATTTTTCGACCCGAATTTTACTCGATTGTGCTGCCTTTGGCCTAATAGGAAATATATACTTTAAAAACTCCATGGACACAACAAGTAAATACATTTATATTTATGGCTTTTGGGCAGTAACGTCAGTAGTTACATTTTACTTTTTTCTGTGGTTTCACCGAAAGGTATTGTTAGAGTATCTTTATTCGCGCAATAGAGTCCCCTCTTGGTTTTATTATTCCCTGGTGATACCTGTACTGAATTTTATTATTTTCCCGATTGGCGTATTCTGTTTTGGTAAATCGAACGAAATAAGTAACCGCAGAGAATTATTAAAGGAAAGTTATTCTTTAAACTCGGCCGGTTATATTGGTGCTCTAATAATAATTTTTCAGGCAATTGCCCTTATAATAGCCGTTGTAAAAACACAATGGACCGATAGTTTTATAAGGCTTATCATCCTGCTTTTTATGGTGGCGCTAATCTCCGGGAAACGCTTTTCGTATTATGTAATAATTGGATTCTATACCCTCATGGTTCTTTTTCACTTACTTTCGAAAGAACCTGGGCTATTTGATAAAGGAGAAATAACAGTGGCAATTCCCCTGGCAATAATTGCTTTTTACATGATGTATGCAGTTTTCTTTATCGATAATTTTAGCGAATTAAAAGAGGAGGAAGGATTAGATGCCGGGAGAGGAGAGAGTATTCTGGCAGAAAAAAATTAGAAATAAAAACCTGCTCAAAATAAATACCCTCCCAGCGGGTTCTCAAATACAAAATACTTCGAATTTACGCTATGGCATTTTCTGTAAATTCTCCCATTTCACTTTCCATTTGCCATCTTTTGGAATTCCAGGCATATCAATACTATATCCATCATAACCGGCAACCATCATAGCAACAGCCGAAAGCAGCCCGCCATTTCCGGGCAGATAAAGCCGAAGGCGGTTGTCCTGATAGTTATGCCCATTTGCCAGGTAAGTATTTGTTTTGGGCGCCATAAAAAGGGCTTCCATTGCTTTTTCGGGCATACCCAATCGGGTAGCACTCATAGCTGTTAATGGAAAATCCCAACCCCAGGTTTCTTCCCAGTTCCATTTATCCCAAATGAAATTGAATGTGTTCTTCATTACCTCAGGGTTTACAATGTCCTTCCCCGGTAACATCCCATAAACACCTAATACGGAAGGATGGTCGGTCATATATTCGCGGGTAGTGTAACTATCGGGGGCACTTTCGGCAGCCAGGTATAATCCATTTGCCTCTGCTAGCTTCGAAAGTTTATCGATTACTTTTTGCCACTCGGGATTTTTAGGCATACCTAATCTCACCCTCCATTCCTGCGCTGTTGTTAAACCCCAATGCCAATAAGCTAATTCGAAAGGGGTATTAAAGGTAGTTTCAGGTTTAAAACGCTCTTGAGCTGCAATAATTCCTTTCAAAACATACCGGTCTTTTTCTTTATCATAAACCGGAAAGGATGCCATAAAGTCGGCAGTGGCAAATACCAGCTTTTTATATTTTTCGAGCTGTGGACTTTTCACAGAATACCCCCGATAGCAAAGCTCTGCAAAATAGATAATATGCGGTTGCTGCCAAATAAGGAATGATCCAACACTTGATGGTGCTTCATTTCCCGAAGGATCGGTCATTTTTTGCCAGCGAACTCCTTTATAATTCTGTTTACCAGCTATTACCTGTGCTTTTTCGTAAACGGTGTTATACCAACTCATGCTCTTTTCCAACAAATCGAGTCGGTTCCACAAGGCAAAATGGGTACCATGCCACCAGTGCATTTCGAGATGAAACTTACCATACCAGCTATTATAGGTTAAACCGGTTTCCTGGGGGGGATAAGAACCTGAACACTGAATGGCGGTCAGATATTGTGATAGAATTATTCTGCGTTCCAATTCACTTGCCCGGGGGTCGGTACTTCCCGAAAAATCAATTGCACCGCCGCGACTCCAAAACGATTTCCAGTAATTCTCACAATTCATTTTTAAGGTCGAAAAAGGCAATATCTTTCCGGAATAGTTTCCTTCGTCGAAAAGAAATGAAGCTTCAAATGCATCATCTTTGGCTTTTGGTTCCAAAATAAAATGGTGCTTTTCCTTTTCAATAAGATTGAATACTGAATTCCCCTCAATGGATAAAACGTACTTTGAATTATCCAAAACCCGATGAAGATTAAGCCTTTTTTCCTGCCAATCGGGAATTGTCTGATGCTTTTGCGGACTTTTCCAATCGCTGGCATCATCGCTATGTCCGCCGCTCGGGTATGGAAACCGGATACTGATCTTTACTTGCTTTTTTTTAAGTAACTCGCTTTTTACCTGCATGGTAATCATGTTCATTTTATTATGGCAAAAAGTTGTTACATCTACCGGAATTCCTTCTACTTCGAAGTGACTGTATATGATTCCCGACCAAAGATCCAACTGCTGTTTTATACCAGTTATGTCAGAAGGATTTACCAGTGAACCATCTTTTTTCGTAATTTCAAATCCAATGTTCCCAAAGTGCAGGCGGTGAGGGTTCTTTCGATACCAGTCTGCCGCTTCTTTATTGCGCCCGGCTTCACTCCATTGCACAGGGTAGGGAGCCTTTTTTCCATTAAAATCGTAGTATTTGTAGGTTTCTTCAAATTTATAGCCTTCAGGGTTAGGAAAACTGTGCCAGGCTGTTTGTGATTGAGTTCCGAGAGGAATTCCATTTCTATATTGTTCGGGGAAAGTTTGCATTCCGGTTGCGTCAACGGTAAAAGCAAATTCACCATTACCCACAGAAAGTGAGGACAATGAATCGAATGAGTTAACAACAACATTATGTCGTTTAATCAACGTTTGACGATCGATTTTAGCAATGCTTATCTGAGAATGAGATAAATGAAAAGCAAGTATTAAAAAGAGGGCGCAACTAAGAATTTTCCGTGTCATAAAAAAGGTATTAATAGTGAAGAAAAGGTACGAAATATTTGAAAAAGAAAATGACAGGTTTATTGGATTTGAATAATACTTTGAAAAAGCGTTGAAAATTGTTGTCATACAATTTGAAAAAATATTAGCAAATAAGTCGGTAAATGATTAGTATCATATTAATTAATCACCTTTTTATTATTTTTGGGTACTTCAATTTGTAACAATAAAATTTAGTTGTATGGATGTAAACGGACAAATTCTTGAGGCAATGAATATAGCCGGAAAACCATTAAGTGCTGGTCAATTAGCTGAACAAACCGGAATCGATCGGAAAGAAGTGGATAAGGCAATGAAAAAATTGAAAACCGAAGGCAAAATAGTGTCCCCTAAAGTTTGTTATTGGGAGCCGACCAAATAAGTTTTTAGATGTGTTGTAGTGAAAGAAAAAGTTCTTGGTTTGACTACAAACCAAGTGCTTCTTCTATCCGTTCCCAGATTCAATCATATCAACAGGCATAGATTCGGTGATCACCATAATAGGGTTTAGATGCGATGTTTGTTATTTTAACCTAAAGAAAAATAAAAAAAGCGCGGATTTATCCACGCCAAAGTATAATCAACTGTTTTTATTATGCCCAATGAAAACACAACCCAAAAACTATTTTCCAAATACTTTTTTAAGAATCTCAGATGTCCGTGCCATCGGATCTTTCCGAATGTTGAGTTCTTCTTTGGCGATCATCACAAACAATCCATCAATTGCTTTTTGAGTAACATAACCGGTTAAATCGGGGTTCATTTTTTTTACAAGAGGAATCTTGTTGTAGGCTTTTATCAAATCGGTCCAGTATTTGGTTGCCTGCACTTTATCCAGCGATGCTTTAATAATTGGTTGAAATTTTGCGTTTAACTCCGGTGAAGTAGTTCTATTCAAATATTTGGTGGCAGCATCGTTTTCTCCTTTAACAATATTAATAGCATCCTTAACTGTCATACCTTTAATTGCAGCTAAGAATATCGGTTTTGCTTCATTAGCAGCATCTTCAGCCGCCCGGTTTATCGATAATACAGCTTCATCAACCTGTTTGCCCATTCCTACAGCACGCAATTTCGATTCTATTTCTTTAGCATCTTGCGGGAATGGAATCTTTACTTCCAAATTCTTAAAATAGCCATCGGGTTTTGATAAAAACGAAACACTTTTAGCTGTTCCATTATTTAGGGCTTCCTTAATACCATCGGCAGCATCTTTTTCAGTAAATCCTCCGCTTTTTTGCTCAACAAGCTTTTTAGCATTTTTAAGAAATTGCGCGTGACTATTTTCAATCTGAATAAAAACAAAGATTAAAATAAATAAAAATGTAATTTTTTTCATAGCTCAAATTTTAGATATGGTTTGATCGGTTGCAAATATCCTGCCATCTCCAATGATTTATGCTTGAGTTGGCAGATAGAAAGTTTTCTCTCTCAACTATTCCATAATGTTAATAGTGTAAATTTAGCAAATTAAACTGTTTACCTTCTTTAAAAAGATAACAGGGATTTATTATTGATAGTAGACATTTAACCTTTGAGGATATATGGCTGATTCGAAATGTTGCTGCACCTGCGACGAATAGTCATTTTTAAATAATTTACATCCAATTTTAATTTATTATTATACTATTAGTTAAAATATATTACATTAATTATATATTTAATGTATTAACATGATTTTACTACTCCATACAATCCTTCGATTTTCCAAAAATATCCCTAAGTATCGTTATATTACCTTTTACCGCTTTAGGTTCATTATGATATTCAAATATAACTTTGTGACTATCTCCATTTGCCAACTCTATTTCAATCCATTCAGTTCCCCCATCTGCGCAGTCTGGGCATCCTATCATAGCCGGTAATTCAAAAAAAGATTCCACATCCATTCCCGCATTAATTGATTTCCAGATATCACCCTCCAAATTCTCATTGCATGTTATTGTTTTTATAGTATCTGACCATCCGGATCGAGTATAAGTAATTTGATCAGATTTTAATACAATATCTCTTTTACAATATCCAATGCACATACCAAACGAGGTTCCATATTTGACTTGAATTATATCACTATTAAATTCAGATTTTGAACAAGATATGATTAATAGTAAAACTAATGAACCCCATGTTTTGCTCAATGAATTATTTAATTTGTTCTTCATATTATTCAAATTAGGTTATAGTATATATTTATTATAAATCATGTAATGTATTATATATGTGCGTAATATGTTAATATATATCTCTACATAAATGCAATAGGTTTTTTTAAAAGACGTTAAAATTTTAAATGGTTGCGTCTTTATGGCTCTTCCAAATGTTGGTATATCCCGGACCTTTCTGAATTCCTAAAAAAGTATCGGCAGATGCCCCTCCAACCTTTTTGGTAGTAGCAAATATGGATAAATGTTGCTCTGAACCAGTTATAAAATTGATACAAGCATACCGCAAAGCGCATTTACCTGTAGAGTCTCATATCTATGCAATGGGCGATCACGCTTTTAACATGGGATACCGGAGCGAATATAAATCCATCAAAGGATGGCCGCAACGCATGGCTGAATGGTTAGAGGATACTAACCTGCTTAAAAAGAAATAACGGTAGAAGTTGGATTAATGAGGCTGTGTAAATAGTCGATTAATTATCGCATTTCGTACTTCGACTTTGCTCGGTATGACGATCCATTTGAAAATTAATCGACTTTAAATGGTTAAGATGAGCGAGCTCGAAGCCATATTCTACATTTTACACAGCCTCATTTATGCTGTTTCTTTTTATATCCGAAAGAAAAGTATTTTATTAAAATCTTTGTTAATTGCTCTCTTTCAATACCATATCAATGGTAATGGCACTTGCTATAATGGCGATTTTATTTTCTTTATTCGAATATTTGGGATCGATATGAACATTGTATTTGTCTGCCGAAGTAAAGATCTCCTGCATAGCTCCCGCCCATTTTTTAGAGATGGTTCCTATTTGAGCATCCATTGAATCTTTAATTTCAAAGTTCCAAGCTTTCCAGTCGCCCGAAATAACAGCAATAAGCTCATCGAAATTATTGAAAATCCGAAAGGAGGGCTTAAAAAGTTTAAATTTCTGTTGAATTGAACCGATACTTTTCCCCTGGGCATCCAGAATTTTTATTTTTGACATAAAAAAAGTCCATCCCCGGGATATGGATGCTTCAACTTCGTTATTCGAATTTTTAATTTCGAGCAGGAAAGGAAGCATTGCCTTATTGAGGACCATACGGAGTAGTTTTTGTCCCAGCGTAAGTTTTTGCCTTATCGAACCTTTCAATTCCCCTTTATCGTTATAGATAGCATAACTATTTTCAAATTCCAGGAAGTTTACTTTTTCATCGATAAAGTAATCATTCGACTCAAAAAAATTAGAATTCATTCTTTATTTATTTTAGGTATTATTTGTTGGCTTTAGGTCTGCCCCGTTTTTTTACGTGGGTTCTGGTCTCCACATTTTATAAAACAATTTTATAAATATTTTTCAAATATGGTAAAATATTTTTTTGATGCAAAATTCGAATTCATAGTCTCTTAAGAAATTATTAGTTTTATAAGTGAAATCATCAAAAGGCAGAACCATCAATTCTTTTAGGATTGCTAAAGCTAAATTTTAATTGAGAAAAGCCCGGCAGAAAACACATGATTTCAATTCCTCATTTTAGAGTATTCCTCCAAATATTTCCGAAGAATGATTCACCCATCTTAATAACTGGTGTTCGCTCACCGCTACAGAATGATCTATATCAATTGTATTCCGAATAATAGAAAGCGAGAATATGTTAATTCATTAACAATTTCGAATTTCGGGCTATGTCAGGCAGGCGTTATGGATGATTAAAAAGTAACTCTCGGGAATAATTGAATTTGAAAGAAATTATTTAAAAAGCGATTTAAAAGAGAACCCCAAAATTCTGACATTTTGTAAGACTTAAGGGGCTCCCATAAGTTAGTTGTTAATTTATATTTCTCTGATTATACCTTGTGCAAAGGGGAATCGATTCTACCACTTTTTTTATTACTCCTCGATTGGGGGGCACCATGCAAACCTTGGGATAAACCTTCCTTAATCCAATGATCGTGTGCGGCTATGTAATTTTTTTGGCCAAATAATGTCCGAAGATCGTGGTATTTATTCAGGTAGTAATTTGCATCAAATTCAAAAGTACCTCTTCTCCCCTCATTTAAGCCTATGGTGAGCCAGTGTTCCATTGCCGGTTTATAATTGGTTTGTCCGTGAACTATTTGAATATCGGGATGATGCTCTAAATAATAGCGCACATCAAAAGCCGGGGTTGTCATTCTCCCTTCCTTTATCCCCTTTTGAAGCCAATGGTCAAAAGCTTCTGAAAATCCTTGGGAAGTAAATGAATCAATCAAGTCCTGGTGGTGCGACAGATAAAAAGAAACATCAAATGCGCGCGAACTCCTGCGGCCTTCATCTAACCCTTTTGATACCCAATGGTTAATTGCTGCCACATAATTTTTCGGACCAAATTCAGCCTGAAGATCGGGGTGCTGATTTAAGTAAAAGCTTACATCGAAACCCGGGGAGCTTATTCTTCCTTCGTTAATACCACTATTTAGCCAATGCGTAACTGCAGCAGAATAATTATACTGCCCAAAGGCAGTAAGTAGATCCGGGGAATTATTTAGATAGAATTTCGCATCAAATACGGTAGAACTTAATCTGCCTTCGTCCATACCAAAATCCAACCAATGCGCAAACGCTTTATAAGGGTCTCTTCCAAAAGCAGAGAATAAATCGTCGTTATGGTTTACATAGAAGTTTGGATCGAAAGGGAGCATTTTCACAAAATCGGTCGCTTCAACTTCCAGGGGATTTTTTCGGTAGTCCTCTGTTGCCAGAAACCCTTGCCCATAATCGCAGGCAAATACATTTTCGTTGTCGTCCCTGCGTCGAAGCTGATCGATATGAACAAGTTCGTGTATTAATCGCAATAAGCCATTATAGTTCCACTGAATATTGGGCTCTTTAAAGAAAATAGTATACCCGAATGTCATGGCATCAATTTTATCAGGACTTTCGAACCAATTGGAGGGTAATTCAGCGTTTATAACAAAACGTATTCTATCCAAATCGAGATTTGGGAAGAGTTTTGTCAACCGGGCTTTTGTTTCCGGTTTGAGAATTTTCCTTTCCCTACCTGCATTATTAGCTAATGTTGCGGTTTTTGCAGCATTATAAATAGCTTTTCCTCCTGCACATCCGTCAGAATTCCTTAAAATGTCAAGTGCTTCCATTTTTTGCCTCCTTTAGAAATCGGTTAGTACAACGAAAATCAAAATATAGCTCACAAAGAATCTGTGACAACAAAAGCTAGTGTAAATGCAAGATAAGATAGTAGGGGAGGATAATTTTTAAATGTTTTATTTCAAGGTTGATCGTGCGATTTCATTATCCTTCAGAAGATATCTATCCCATCTTCAAAACCAAATTTAGACAATTGGAGAATGCCAGTCAAATATTTAAGAACTAATTATTTGAAATTTTTTTTTCTTTTAGTAATGCGCTATTTGAGTGCTTTCGAAACTTTAACAATGTTTGATACCAGATTTTAAAATAGCCTTTAAAATGGATTATTCAAATCGTTGAGTCTGCTCCGAAAAGTAAAAAATTCAATGATTTTCATGTGTCTATTTTTTGATTATTAAATTAAGGTCACATGGAACATCCTTATAGTCATTCCCTTGTGTGTTGGGCTACCTAACATGGATGTTTCATCTGTTTTACCCCTAAACCCTCAAGGGAACCATCTGAAAATCATTGAATTTTTAAGTCCCCAAAATTGGGGATTAGAGAATAAAAACCTTTTTAGGGCAGACTTACTGTTTCAATTATAAATATTGTTTTTGCCTGGCCCGAAATATCAACCCGGTTGTTTTTCAGTTCTAACACTAATTCGCCGGTTCTTTTGGATATCTGTTTTGAGCGAAATTGGGTTTTCTTCGATTTTTCATGCCAATAAGGGACTAAAATGCAATTAGCGGAACCAGTAACCGGATCCTCGCTGATGCCACTTGACGGATCACAAAAAACCCTTACCACAAAATCGTAGTCTGGCGAATCGCTAAAAGATGTAACTGCAATTATATCACCAAGGCTTTCTCTATGTATAGCTTCAAAATCAGGTCGAGCATCCAATACCTCCCGCTCTGTCCCAACCCGGATGACAATCCAGTTATTATCACTTTTATATACTTCAATTGGATTAACCTTTATTATTTCAGCATATTTTGAAGTTAGAGCAACCTTTGATACTTTATAAACCGGGAAATTCATTTTTATCCAACCATTCTCATGCGAAATTATCAAATCAGTATCTTGCGCTTTAAAGGTAAACTCTCCATCCCGAGGGACAATTCCCAGTTCGTATAAAATATGAGCACTTGCTAAGGTAGCATGTCCACATAGCGGCACTTCTTCGGTCGGCGTAAAAAACCGGATTTTGTAAACACCTTCTTTCATTTCCACAAAAGCGGTTTCTGATAGATTCATCTCCATCGCAATGGATTGCATCAGGGAAACATCCGGAAATTTCTCTAAAATGCATACTCCGGCTGGATTTCCTTTAAAAGGAACAGAAGTAAATGAATCAACCTGATATAATTTCATAGGTAACAAAGATTTGCGCGATTAGACCCTATTTTCTTGAAATCGAATATTCTACCAATAAGAAATAATTTTCAATCAATGCAATCTTGATCCATCCAATTTGATTTATCCCTTTCTTATCCGTTGTTTTGAAACAAATGTAATTCTTATTCGTCCAATCAATTAAACTGTTATGGGTGATTTCAAATTCGTTTAATGAAAATATTGAAATAGAATCTTCGGAACACCATTTATCATTTTTAATATTTACAGAATCTCTTTTTACATATCCAATTGCAGTATTTTTCACGGAATCACATATGATTGCCACTTTATATTTCGGGGTAATCCAAACATTAATTTTTGCGCGCGGCAAGCAAGTGCAACCTTCAAGTTTTGAAATGTGTGCATAATAATTGAACGTTAAATCATTTATAGAATCATTATTTAAGTCAAGAGATAAGGAATCAAAATAGCTGTAGTTGTAAATATCACCAATTTTATTTCCTTCTAATTTTGTATTTATTTGTTTAAAATCCGCAATAAGAATATTTGTATCACCAATTATTGTATAATCGACTGGTTTAATGCTTTCTGGATCTTTTTCATTCGTATCATCTTTCGAACACGAACTAATTACTAAAACAAAAAAGACTAATATTTTTATCACAACGCTTTTGTTCATAAAGTTTTATTGCAATTGTTATAATCGTTTAAATACTATTAATATCATATTGAATTTTTACTATTTAAAAATGGGCTTTAAGTATGGTTCTTTAACTATTGATATAGATTTTACCCGGCATCCGTTTAAGTTAAATTTGGATAAACCTGTTTATTTCTTTCCTAATATGTTAGGTTAAAAAATAGTTAGGTTATGGAATGTTTTATTGATAAATATAACGTGTTCTAGGTTCTTTCCCAAATTGTTGCAAAGGTTTTTGGGACCAGACATCTACTACTTCCAACTTTTTTATAGATTTGAAACCTATTATTAATAGCTGTTTTTATGAAACTTTTGCATTCCCTCATTTACATAATTTCATTCCTGTTTTGTGGCATTGTATCGGCACAGGATAATGATTCTGTTCTGATTTCGACTATATACCGGGAAGCACTCTCCAACGATTGGGCTTATCGAACCCTGGAAGATCTCTGTAAAACAACCCCGCATCGCCTGGCAGGATCCGAAGGTGTTTCCAAAGCTATCTCCAGAATGTATCAGAAGATTGCCCCTTTTGCCGATACCGTGTATTTGCAATCGGTTATGGCCAAACACTGGTCACGAGGAAAAAAGGAAGAAGCGGTTGTCATTATTGGGAAGGAAAAACGAAGCATTGCTGCTTTAGCACTGGGAGGCTCTGTTGGAACTGGAAAGGCAGGACTAAAAGCAAACGTAGTTGAAGTGCATAGCTTTGCCGAGTTAAAACAACTGGGAAAAACCGGAATTCAGGGAAAAATGGTATTTTATAATTTCGCCATGGATCCGATGGATATGGTTCCTGGAAGACAATATGGCAAAACCGTTTTTCAACGTTTTTTCGGTGCGGAACAGGCTGCTTATTATGGGGCAGTGGGTACAATAGTCCGCTCGCTTACCAATATCCCGGATAAAAATCCGCACACCGGAATCATGCGGTATGTCGATTCTATTCCCAAAATACCTGCAATAGCCATTAGTACATTGGATGCCGATGAGCTTAGCAGGGATCTTAAACTGAATAGCTCCCTTGAATTTTTTATGCGCACCGGATGCGAAATGTTGCCCGATGTTCCTTCTTACAATCTGATCGCGGAAATTCGCGGAAATGAAATACCCAAAGAAGTAATAACCGTTGGGGGACACATCGACAGCTGGGATGTTGGCGAAGGCGCTCATGACGACGGGGTAGGGTGTGTTCACAGCATGGAGGTGCTGCGGTTAATCCATACATTAAAAATTAAACCGAAACGCACTATCCGGATGGTTTTATTCTTAGATGAAGAAATGTTTCAGGTGGGTGCCCGCAGATATGCCGAATGGGTGAAAGAAAGGAATGAAAAAATATATGCTGCCATTGAATCCGACAGCGGAGGATCATTGCCGATTGGATTTTCCTGTACTGCCGATAGTGCGCAGTATTTGGAGTTTCAAAAGCTAAAATCGTTGTTCGTGCCTTATGGAATTAACCGTTTTCGTAACGACGGCGGTGGAGTGGATATTGATTTTTTGGCCGATATGCATGTGCCATTGCTGGATATGAACCCCGATCCGCAGCGTTATTTTGAGTATCACCACTCTGCCAACGATATCTTTGAAAAAGTCAGTTTCAGAGACCTACAGTTGGGAAGTGCCACCATTACTGCTATGATTGTGATGCTCGATAAGCACGATTCTTTTAAATAAATAGAAGTTGCGCTTCTTTGGTCTGTATTTTCCGGAATTCAATACGATAAATCTTGTAGTAATTCCGATATCAATCGGTTTACAAAGTTTCGCGATTCAACAATTTGGTCTTTAAGAAATTCTAGTTTACTCATATTAGTCGCTTATTTAAGGGAAGTGCTTTTATTGAATGACTATCAGGTATGATGTACAAAAAATCGAAGTTTGGGATATTTGAACATATAATTTTCTAAATCTCCCGAAGCGGGGGACTTAGCTGTCCCGAAACAAAAGTCTTACCAATTTTAGCATTGTACCTTTTGAATCTCTCGAAGTCATCAGAACCTAATCCCAGGCAATGCGATTGCCTCACCAATGAAGCTCCAGGGGAATATATCCGTGTATAAGGCGTTGATTGATTATCAAATTGAATTAAAAAATTTAATCATTAAGGCACAATAGTCAACGAACTCAGTGAATGGTAAGGTTTCGTATTTATCGTAAATATCGTGATACGCTTTAATACCCCCTTGAGTATAGATGTAAAAACTCGGAACGCCTTTTTGGTAGAATAAACAGTGGTCGCTAATGCAGGCAGCTCCACGTATGTCAATCTTAGGTAGTAATTTATTCTCGGTATTGAGTTTAGTCAATAAATCAAACTTATCTTTATATACACTTCCATTTACTATTTTAATTCCTTCTTCGCCCGTCCCTGCCATATCAAAATTAATCAGGAATTTTATCCTGTCCAGTTTTATTAGCGGATTGTCAGTAAATTTTTTTGCACCTAAAAGACCCACTTCTTCGGCCGATAAAGAAATAAAAACCACCGAATATTTAGGTTGGTTCTTCGAATAATAATCTGCTAAGCTTAAAACCATTGCAACACCACTGGCATTGTCATTAGCTCCGGGGAAATATGTTTCTTTCCCCATTTTGCCCAAATGATCGTAGTGAGCCGTTACAACAATAAATGAGTCGGGATTTAAACTACCTTTTATATAACCAACAACATTTTGCGTTTCGTACTTCTTAATGAACTTGTTCTCGATTATAAGTTCAAGTGATTTAATGCTGTTAAGGTCAATTTCCTTGTTAATAATTACAATGGGTCTGACATTTACGAACGTTGAATTTTCCCACGTTAATTTTTCTTTCGTATAAATGATAATTCCTTTACTCTGAATTTGTGGACTATACTTAAGAAAATTAATGTACTCATCAATTTTCTTATTCATTTCTTTATCATCGGTCGATTTCTCTGTATTATCAATTAAAATAAAGTCATTACCCGCCTTATTAATCAAACCAATAAACTTTTCTTCGGAATCGATTCCCTTCCGGTTGCATTTAACAATGTTGAATTTCCCTTTAATTCCCGGTGAGGATGATTCCACAAGATAATCTATGGCAGGTTTTAATGTTTCATCATTTATTTTTAGAGACATTTCGTTGGGGAATGTGTTAATTGAAATATCAAATTTTTGATAATACCCCTTCCCCAGAGGAGCTAATCCCATTCGTTTATACTCACCCGAGATAAATTCAGCAGTAAGCAAATCTCCCGTTTCAGTATAACCTCTTCCTTGTAATTCAGGAGAAGCAAGTTTCTTAACCACAGATTTTGCATACTCCAGATCCTGAGAATAGGATATTGTACTTAAAACCAGAAAAGACAAAAAGATGCGTATTTTTTTCATGTACTCAAATTTTTAATGGTGGAGGTTAGATAGAATATTGGTCGGTTATTAATTTATTTTTTGAGTTCTTAACAGTTATAATTGATAGACCTCTCTCAAACGTTGGCTTTCACACGATAATCAAGTTTGGCTGCTGTTTCGCCGATAAATATAAATGCTATAGAGCTCTTTTCCAAATCACCAACACCGTTTAAGAACACAGGGTTAAGCAGATGTAAGCCGTTTACAATTTGCATTGCCGCCCTAATAAAATTTACAGGATGTGTAGTGTTTTATTTTTCAATTATAAATCTACTGGTTTTATCATAATCTCTTTCAACCATGTTTATCATTCCACTATCAAGATAATTTTTCAAATCTGATTTTAAAACTCTATAAGTCTCGTCTTTAACAAAATAATCAGAATCCTGCATCGTTGACAAAAACCTATTATACTGAAAGGCACTGTGAAATAATTCTACGGTATCAGAGTTAATATTTTTAATTTTTAAGAAATAATAGGTTATCAAATTATTATCATCTTGTCGAATAAGGTAAACGTCATTAACCTTAGGGTTACTCACAAATTCAGATTTCTCTTTTTGCGTATTCCTATTTTCAATCACAGCTGCAAGTATAAATACTACAAATAAAATTACCCCAGTATACAAATAAATCGGGGTTCGTGTAATAGCCAAATAATGACTCTTTTTTTCCTGATTGAATAAATCATTGCAATTTAAGCAGACAGACTTAATTATCTTGCTGCTAGACGGGAATACAGGTATAAAAAACAAATGGAAATATTCCTGATATACAGAGAATCTTTGTTCATAGCCATTGCAATTTTCACATTTAACGTGATAATCGTCGTATTTTTTTATCCTGATTTTTCGTCTTCCGTAAATTAACATATGCTTGTCATTTTATAACATTACACACAAACGTTACTTATAAAATTTGTTTGAGATTTCTAATCCATTTTCTGATGAGAAGTTAAGAACTAAATTAGAAACCAGCACTTAAAATACTCATTTCCATAACAGTAAATTTTACTGGATATTAGGTACCGTTTTTATTCTTTTTGTCTTTATCAATCCATAAATTATAAAACCTATCCCTAAAACAATAAACGGAATGCTCAATAATTGCCCCATATTGAATGTCATTCCATCTTCAAATCCGACCTGGTCCTCCTTTACAAATTCTATTAGAAATCTTGCTGTAAAAAATAAAACAGACCCCAGCCCAAAGAAGAATCCGTTTTTAAGTCGTTCTCTCATTTTCTTGTATAGAATTATCATAACCGTAAAAATAATAAAATAGGAAATCGCCTCATATAATTGAGCTGGATGTCTCGGTATGTTATCGACTCGTTCAAAAATCACGCCCCAGGGTTTAGTTGTCGTAATACCGATAATTTCAGAATTCATAAAGTTTCCTAGTCTAATAAATCCAAAGCTTATTCCTGCAACAACCGAAATCAAATCAATGGTGTCAATCATGGCATGTTTAGTTTTACGAGAATATAAATATAATGCAATGAGTAAGCCTAATACACCCCCATGACTCGCTAATCCTTGAAAGCCTGAGAATTTATATCCCCCATCAGCGGTTGGTTGAATGGGTAAAATAATTTCTAACGGATGATTAAAATAATAGGATGGCTCATAAAACAAGCAATGACCTAATCTTGCTCCGGCAAATATTCCAACCATGCCATAAATTGAGAGTTTCTCCAAATTGTCAGGCGAAATATTTTCATTCCTGAATATCCAGTTCAGCATATAAATACAGAGCATTAATCCACCGACAAACAAGCATCCATAGTATCGCAGTGAGATCCCAAAAATATTGATTATTTCAGGATCAATATTCCAATGTATGTAATTTATTATCATAGGTTTCTATTGTTTTGTGGTGTTTCTTAACCTGGCGGTCAACATTAATATTATTGTATTCATTATTGTTGAGCATATTACAAAGAGCGACTAATTAAAGTTATTTTTTGAGAAGACAAAGAGTTCACGGAGGGAAAATCGCCAGCGATTTTTAAAACTCTGTGCCCTCTGTGCTATCTCTATACCCAAAAATATTAAATAGCATTAATTTTTAATGATCAGCATTTGTTATTAGATCAAAACAGGATTCTCCGTGTAAAAAAAACATTTTGTTCCATTTTTAAACAGTCATTAAATAACAAGCGATCACAGGTAATCAATCTGGCTGCTGTTTCGCTGCTAAATGTATAGGATTTGCAATTCTTTTCCTAATTGTTCCTTCGGTTTTTAGAACTTGATACCCCAAACATCCTAAAATTTCGTGAACTAATACTTTCTGGAAAACCCCCTTGAATTTAAACCAAACCCGTTGTAACTTTGTTATAAGTACCTCACCAATACTCCTTACCATGTGTTTCCGCATATCTGTTGTAGTGAGCAAAGACAAGTTAGTTTCGCGGGTGAATGCAATTATGGCCCAAATAACCATTAAGTACGACTTCGATTCCTTTCTCTATCATGCCAGCGGGTTTAACCACCCCAAGCTGCCGGTTGTCACCGACAATGCCTTAACCGAAATGAAATGGGGACTAATCCCCGCGTGGGTAAAAGATCAGCAAAAGGCAAAGGAAATGGCCGACATTACTCTGAATGCCAAAATGGAGACAGCCTTTGAGAAGCCTTCGTTTAAAAGCGCTATTGCCTCCCGGCGCTGTCTAATACCTGCAACAGGATTTTTCGAATTTCACGATTACAACAGTAAAAAATACCCGTTTTTTATTACCACTGCCAACGAGGAGCTTTTCTTTCTGGGAGGCATATGGGAATCGTGGGCCGACAAAACCTCCGGCGAACTTATCGATACCTTCTCAATCCTTACCACCGAGGCCAACTCATTAATGGCCAAAATACACAACTCGAAAATGCGGATGCCGGTAATTATCCCCCCCGGAAAAGAAGCCACCTGGTTAAGCAAAACCCTTACCAAACCCCAAATCGAAGCCTTTCAGGAACCATTTGACGAGAGCAAACTAAAGGCCTACCCTATAAGCCGCTTAATTACCAGCCGAACCGACGACCCCAATACCCCACGGGTAATAGAACCGTTCGAATATGCAGAGCTGGGTACTTTTTAAAGGGACATCGGTTTTGTATTCTATCTTAGGCCCGTTATTAATATTCCTTCATAAACTTTTCTTATACACAATCTAAAATTATCCTTAACCAAATATCGATGACCTTCTCCTAATTGGTTCAGTGTTAATTTTTTTTCCCTGCTTCTTTCAAAAAGAAATCGGTCATTTTTTTAAAGGTGCTTTCATTGAATGTTATAGGCCCGTGCTGACCTTCGGGCACGGAAATAAACTCGGTCAATAATCCCTTTTCTTTCAATGCTTTGGCGAAAAGCTCGCTTTGGCAATGTGGTACAACATTATCGGCTTCTCCGTGAATTACCAAAAATTGAGGATCTTTTTTGTCTATGAAGGTGATCGGATTAAGAAGCGCTATCATGTCAAGGTGGTCTGCCGGATTACCTCTGATTAGTGCAGCCTCTGGAGAATTTCCATCTTTGGGCTTTATGCAGTTATCTATTAGCGCCATGTCGATAGGACCAAACCAATCGACTACCGCATTTACGGCACTACTCACAGAGGTATAGTTTCCCAACTTCCCTTCGATATCAACGGTTGTTTTGTTTATCGTATATTCTTTAACTGCGTTTGTTGTTCCTGCCAACGATGCCAGATGCCCACCTGAAGAAAATCCCGTAATGCCAATGAATGATGCATCGATTTTATATTTATTGGCATTGGCTCTTATAAACCGTATAGCAGCCTTCACATCGTTTATTTGAGCCGGATAAGCAGCATCCGAACTTCCCCGGTGGTTGATTGCTATCACAGCAAAACCGCTTTCGAGCAGTGGTTTTCCTAAAGCAGTATATGCAAATTGTTTCAGATTATTACCAAACCAGGCACTACCATAAATAACGACTATTGACTTATAGGCACGTTTCTCCGAATTGGGCAAATAGATGTCAAGGTTATGATACTCCTTTTCATCCCCGGCATAATTCAAATTAAGCCATTGCTTGTCCGAAAGCTGTCCAAAACAGGTAACAAAGCTATAAGCAGCAATTATTACAGCGAAAACGATTCCTTTCATACGTTAGTATTTATTTTTAAGTGAATTAGTATAACGATTGTTCTTTGTGGCATTCCTGTGCATTATATTTTAACGTTGCTGGTAAACATCTATATAATCCATTATGTTGGTCACCCGCTAACAAACGCCAACTAAACAGCTTTAAATTGATTGGCTCCCTCTCAAACGTTCGCTTTCATGCGGTAATCAAATTTGGCTGCTGTTCCGTTGATAAATGTAAACGGTTTGGGGCGCTTTTCCAAATAGTTGTTGGGGAAATTGCGGGGGGGTGCGAGTTACGAGTTACGAGTTACGAGTTACGAGTTGCGGGTTGCGGGTTGCGAGATGCGGGTTGCGAGTTGCGGGATACGTGTCAAGGGTTGCAAGATGCGAGTTGTGGGATAAGGGTTACAAAAATACAGGTTGCGGGTTGCGAGTTTCGTGTTGCGGCTTACCGGATGCAGGGTAAAGGTTACGTGTTAAAGGTTGCAAGTTACAAGTTGCAGACCCGATCCACGATAGTACCGATCCGCGATAGCTATCGGGACTATCGCGGATCGGGAGCATGTTCAAAAAGAGAAAATCATAGTCTTCATGTAATCATTTAAATCATAGTTCAGACAGTTGCGAGTGCGGGGGGCTGAATGGGGAACAGCTTGGAAAACTATGGGATTTGGGAAATATCTAATAATCGCCATCAGATCTAAGATAAGACAATTGAGCGTGTTTTTCTCCGTGAACCTCTGTGATATTGATCTGTGGCTCTCTGTGAAAGAATATATTACACAGAGGAACACGGAGAAGTCACGGAGGGGCACAGAGGGCTTTTCCATGATGCTTTGTAAGCTATATTTTTTAGTCTTTCTCATCAGAGAGATAATGCTGTTTCGAAAGGTTCGGCAACAGCCTTGGTTTTTCTCTGCGAACCTCTGTGATATTGCTCTGTGGCTCTCTGTGAAAGAATATATTACACGGAGAAACACGGAGAAGGCACGGAGTCGCACAGAGGGCTTTTCCATGATGCTTTGTAAGCTATATTTTTTAGTCTTTCCCATAAGAGAGACAATGCTGTTTCGAAAGGTTCGGCAACAGCCTGGGTTTTTCTCCGTGAACCTCCGTGATATTGCTCTGTGGCTCTCTGTGAAAGAATATATTACACGGAGAAACACGGAGAAGGCACAGAGGGCTTTTCCATGATGCTTTGTAAGCTATATTTTTTAGTTTTACCCATCAGAGAGACAATGCTGTTTCGAAAGGTTCGGCAGCAGGCTGGGTTTTTCTCTGCGAACCTCTGTGATATTGCTCTGTGGCTCTCTGTGAAAGAATTTATTACACGGAGGAACACGGAGAAGGCACGGAGGGACACAGAGGGCCTTTCCATGATGCTTTGTAAGCTATATTTTTTAGTCTTTCCCACCAAAGAGACAATGCTGTTTCGAAAGGTTCGGCAGCAGCCTGGGTTTTTCTCTGCGAACCTCTATGATATTGCTCTATGGCTCTCCATAAAAGAATATATTACACGGAGGAACACGGAGAAAACACGGAGGGGCACAGAGGGCTTTTCCATTAAGCTTTGCAGGTTATATTTAATAGATTTTCTCATCTTGGCAGCCTATTTAAAATAAATTTGTAATCCTTGCAAATAGAATAATTTTAACTGAATACTAGTTTTTGATTCTCTTTTACGATCTATAATCGTAGGCTTTCACACAAAACGAAACCTTCCAAGAACCATTTGACGAAAGCAAACTAAAGGCCTACCCCATTAGTCGCTTAACTACCAGTCGTATCGATGAGGTAGCGACATCACTATACGTTTAAGGAATTGTTTTATTTACCCATTCAAAAGCTCCACCAATACGTCTCGTGTTTCTTTGTTATACACGCCGTCTACCTTTAGTCCAATTTTCATAGACTGCAATTGCTTAACCGCTTTTTCGGTTTTGGGGCCAAAATCACCATCAGTTGTTCCGCAGTCGAACCCAAGTGTTTTCAATGCTTCCTGAAGTTCTTTTACTTCGCTCCCGGTGCTTCCAAGTTTCAATACTTTATTGGGCACCGTAACCATTCCGGTGCTCGATAGTCTCCGAAACCCTAATACCGTATCGCGGGGATAGGCCGAGATTGAAACCTGATTTCCCTGGTTGCCACCCAGGCAAAATACCCTGGTACCATCTGCCGAAAAGCCGAAGAAAATAGCAACATGCCCTTCCCACGACTCCGGTTTATTTCTCCAGAATATTACGATATCGCCCGGTGCCGGAGTACTATCTACATTCTGGCCCACCAACAACCAGGAGCGGGCGCTAAGTTGCTTACTTTGGTTTAAGTTGGCTTTCATAGCCACCCAATTAATAAAAATACTGCACCAGGGAGTTTCGTCGTCTATTACTTCGGGAAAGCCAGCTTCGTGTGCGTAATTAAGAATGTTAGGATTGTGACCCGAACCGGGTTCTTCTTTTTGTCCCAGTTCCGGTACCGCTATTTTAAAAATTTTGTCCATACAAAAATTGTTCGTTAGTTTTGTTATTATGTACGTTAATAAGGATTGAGCGCCTATTTCCCTTTTAAGGTAGAAATCAAAATGTCGGTTTAATTTTAAAAAGTAAATAATCGTATTCCGTTTGCTGTTGTTTAATATATTGGTTTGTTAAGTAACCGTATGGAATAAGCTCTATTTTTTCAGTTGGTTACAACTTAAAACAAGGTAAATTTAAAACGGTAAATGCAAAAAGTCAAGTTTTGGTAAAGCATTTTATCTATCCCATGTATTACCAAACCATTTGTGCGATTCGAATGTCCCTGCCTGTAACGATTATTTGTTTGACAAGTTTAGCGGTTTATAAATAATCCCCAATTTAACGTATTGATTGTTACAGTAATTATTTTAGCTTTTATTATCATTAATTATTTTAGCCTTTAAAAAAATGCTTTTATGTTTCATAAATGCCTTAGTTCTTTCAATTAAATGATAATCAAATAATTCTTTTTTGCCTGAGCATATCTTTACATGCTTCATAAATTCCATAAATTCAAAAACATTCAAAAATACTTTTTCATCTGTAATTGTTTGAACTATTTTCATCTCAATATTATTCCAATTACCAAATGGAATGATTTCATTTACAAGAACAATACAATGTGGAACTATCTGTTTGTCAAATTCTATTTCATTTCCCGCTTTGTCCAATATTGTCAATTCCTTTTCAAGGACTTTTTTAGCACCTATAACCTGATCAATAGCCTTTAATATTTGTTTCTGAACATTTGCAACCTTTCTATCCATTGACTGTTCTTTCTCGATGTTTAAAACAGCCATCGACTTTGTTTCAATTATAAAAATCCCATTATCATAAAATGCAAGTATATCAGTAAGCTCACGCTTTTTATTATTGAGAACAAATTCGGGATTTTTATGTAAATTAAACTTAAAAATATTATCAAGAGTAATCCATACTTGTTTTTCAAAATTACCACCTTCATCGAAATCATCTATGATTATTTGATTGTCTTCATTAAATCCAATAAATTGGTTATTCATAATTGTTAATTGGGAAAAACTTACTATACATTTGACAGTTTCAATCTGCCTTGGTTGGTTTATTTTCCTTGAATTATCTAAAGAATATTCAAAGCAATCAAGTGAGTAATTTGCATCTATATCTAAATCTCCCGTATATAAATCACATATTCTTCCTAAAAGTTTCAAAACTTTACTTCTATCTATCTCGTTTATAGAAACAAACCCATGCATAAAACAAGTATCAAGTTCATTATAAAATTCAATGAATGTTTTATTTAAATTTAGTATTTCAAATAGCGATTTATGGTCTTCTAAAAATCTATCAAGTCCTAAGATATTAATTCCGTTAATCGGATCATCAAAAATAGAAACTCCTGTATGGAAATAAATTTTATTTTGAAATGTATCTTTACCAAAAAGAAATTCAACTTTACAGCCTTTTAGTATTGCTTTGAGTGCTGTAGTTGGAGCCTTAAGCCTTATTTTTGAAACATTTCCATCAGATATATACCACAATGAAGCATTTTCATTAATCAGTTCATTATATATTCTTTCTTGATAATTCACTTTTAATTAATCCTTAATAATTTAATTGGGATCTAGCGTTTAGAAATTATTAAGTCAACATATGTATAACATTATTAATGCTATATATCCACTAATGCTCATTCCTGTTTTCAAATGCATATATTTTCAATATTTTACTTGTTTTTACACTACGTTGGTAATCCGCTAACAAACGACAAATAAACAATCCAAAATTGATTTGCTCCTTCTCAAGTATTGGTTTTCACACCGTAATCAAATTTGGTTTCTGTTCTGTTGATAAATGTAAACGGTTTGAAGCTCTTTTCCAAATAAAACAAAAAACCCCGCTTTCGCAGGGTTTTCCTTAGTACACACTTTACCTAACTTAGTTTTATATTCTTTATTTTTAGTTTTTCGAGAGCGCTACATGTACCTCGCTCATTTCGCCATTGCTAACGGCCACGGTTACCTGCTGGTCGGTATAGCCATTTTTCGATACGGTAACGGTATACATACCCGGCGCCAGTGTTTTCACGTTAAAACCGCCTTTTGCAGCCGATAAAAACGGAAGTCCCTAAAATCAATACTTTTTAAATACTTATCCGCAATTGTGGTTGATACTGAGGAAATTTATTGTATTATTGAAGGAAAGTCAATAGTTTTTGAGGAATTTTGTAAAGGAGTGATTCTGCGAGATTCGAACCAAGAGTCACATAAAGAACCACAGAGATGCACAGACCTCAGAGCAATACAGGCTGTTCCTTTTGTATTTCTCTACTGTCTTCACATATTTCTCGGTGAAACTGTGAATTTATTAAAAATAGAGGATTTTCTGAAAGTTGAAAATTAAATAAACAACCTGTGCAATAAATACGCTATAGGCTAAAACCGTTATCAGAATTCAACAGGTTTAAT
>JAIFLU010000066.1 GCA_020048915.1 Bacteroidota bacterium
GAAGTCATTCTGGACATGATAAAAGAAGATGGGCATATAAAAGTTGCCAAACTTAGCAATCTGTTTAAAGTTACCGAAGTGACAATCAGGCAGGATCTTGAAAAGCTTGAGAATGAAGGTTTTTTGATTAGGGAACATGGCGGCGCATACCTTAAAAATGTGGATCAACAAGTAAAAAGCATCAGGCTTCAAAACCAGAGCAACCTGAACGAGAAAAAAGCTATTGCCCGGATTGCCATTACAATGATCGAAGATGGTGATACAATAATACTTGATTCCGGCTCAACAACTACAGAAATTGCCAATCTTATTCATAACTTCAAGAACCTGACCGTAATTACCAATGCACTCAATATTGCCTTTATTCTTGGTGGTGAACCAGGCATAAACCTGATTGTAACCGGCGGAGAATTCAAAGCCCCTACACTTTCCCTTACCGGGCAAAAGGCTGCCGACTTTTTTCAGAACCTACATGTTGATAAGTTATTTTTGGCCACAGCTGGTTTTACATTAAAATCAGGGTTAACTTATCCCAGTATAAGCGATATATGCGTAAAACGCGCCATGATTGAATCGGCCGATGAGGTTTATCTTGTTGCGGATTCCTCAAAAATCGGAAAGAATTCGTTTGCAAGTCTAGGAGCTCTTTCCTTAATTGATTATCTTATTACCGATTCGAAAGTAAACGAAAGCGATCTTGCCATATTTAAACAACACGATATTAAATTCCATATTGCTGAAATTGATTAGAATGCTATTAAAATATATACTTTTCGGATTTGTAGCAAGCGTATAAATTTATCTTTTATTATTTTCTTTTATTTGCGAATAATTTGCATTTATCTTTTGATATATTATATTTGCCTTCGAATATTTTCAATGATAACAAAGTTCAGTCAAAATAAAGGGAGTGGAATAATGGAAAAAACTAGCAATGGCTTTGTTTTTATTGGCAAAAGAAATGACAACGCCAAACCCGCCAATAAAATCGTATTTATTTTGCTTTCATTGGCTGTAAGCTTTTTTATTTCTTGTAATAAGTCTCCTAAAGATGAAAAATACAGGGTAGTCATCTTAACCGATATGACTCATGACGATGGTAATTCTTTGATCAGGTTTCTTCATTACGCCCCTTGGTTCGATACAGAAGCCATAATAGTAACCAATCAATTACCTGATTTTAACCATACCGATACTGGTCCTTGGGATAAAGCAATGGGGATTTTGAATGCTTACAAGGAGGATTTGCCTCAACTTAGAAAGCATGACAGCCGATTTCCCGGTTATGAAGAAATTTTGAGCAAAACAAAACTGGGACGTGGTGCCCTTCCGATTATCTGGTTAACAAACAACCTCAAATTCTCGGGACAAATTGGAAGCAGATATTTGGAGAGCGCATGGGATTCAATTAATTTTCATGATTGGATTGGCGAAGGATTGAACCCAAACGGGGAATCGAAGGATTCCGAGGGCAGTGAGTTTCTGCAACAAGTATTCGATAAAAATGATGAGCGTCCAATTTATGTTCAGGCATGGGGAGGGCCAATCACACTTGTTCAGGCATTATTCCGCTACAAGCAGCGCAAAGGAGATGAAAAGCTAAAAAAAATACTCTCCAAATTACATGTATATGGTATTCTTTTTCAGGATATAACATTTGAATATTTTATCGATTTCGAAAAAGTGAAAAATAAATCGTGTGGAGGTTTTGATTCAGCAATCCCCACCTTTAAAGGCGAACGGGCAGAACTAGGTCAGTTGCTTTTTGACCCTGGTCATTTTTGGCAATACTGCTGCAGTTCCGACTCAAGCTGGGTACGGCCCATCTATTCAAAAGAGGTTAAAGGTCACGGTGCAATGTCGGAGCTTTTTGATGATTATGGCGAAGGTGATACTCCTTCATTCCTTTATTTAATAAGTGCAAAACTTGGATTAAACGATCCGCTCGACCCTACACAAGGAAGTTGGGGTAACCGGTTTTCTCAAATGGGAGAATCGTTCCCCAAAGGTTATTATCACACTTGCAACCACGATGCAAGTGAACTAACCCGATGGAATAGCGTAGCTAAAAGCAGCTTTCAAAACAGGCTTTTATGGTCGGTGAAAAATCCTGGAGAAGTTAACCACGAGCCTGTTGCAGTTGTTAATGGAGACAATAGCAATAAAATTGTCACCTTGTATGTAAACCCCGGTAAATCAATAACGATTGATGCAACCAATTCAACCGATCCCGACAGGGATGGCCTGACATTTAAATGGTTCCGATATGATGAAGCTGATACCTATGATGGTTCATTCGGAATAACAGATCCGACGAATCCTATTCAAAAAGTAGTAGCCCCTTCAGATTTGAACGACAAAAACATACATATTGTGTTGCAGGTAAGCGACAATAGAACTCCCGGACTAGTTGTATATCGAAGGATGATCATCAAAGCAGTAAACAACTAAATAACAATCACTAAACCTAAATTTTATGATACTTGTTGAACATTATTTTCTGGCAGTGATCTTTTTCATCCTCACCATGATATGTTGGGGATCGTGGGCCAACACCCAAAAGCTGGCCGCCAAAACATGGCGTTTCGAACTTTTTTATTGGGACATGGTAATCGGGCTGTTACTGTTTGCAACAATAGCTGCCTTTACTTTAGGGTCGTTAGGTACAGAAGGGCGCACATTCCCCGAAGATCTGAAACAAGCAAGTATGGCCAGCATGGGTTCTGCAATTCTTGGCGGTGTGGTCTGGAACCTGGGCAACCTGCTTCTGGTTGCAGCAATTGCAGTTGCCGGAATGTCGGTTGGTTTTCCCATTGGTGGTGGTATAGCATGGCTGTTGGGGATAATGGTAAATTTCTTTTTGGTTTACTTCAGAACAGGCAGTTCTCCTGATAATAATCTACTGTTGTTTTCGGGGGTGGCAGTTATTGGTATTGCGATATATATGAGTATGTTATCGTATAAAAAACTTACATCGGGAACAGAAAAAACAACGGTAAAAGGGGTTGTACTTTCCATAGGAGCCGGTTTATTGATTGCTTTCTTTTATGGATTGGTAATCAATTCGCTGGATCCTGTTTATGTTGAAGGAGGAGGAGGTAACCTGACCCCGTATTCCGGTGCATTCTTTTTTGCCGTAGGGGCATTCGGGAGTACCTTTTTGTTTAATCCTATTTTCATGGCTTTCCCAGTTGAGGGGAAACCGGTTAAAATTAGTGAATATTTTCAAGGGTCACTTTCAACACACTTTATTGGGGTATTAGGGGGATCGGTCTGGATGCTGGGCATGGTGGTCAGCTTTATGTCAGTTGGAGCTGCCGGGCCTGCTATTTCCTATGCACTTAGCAATGCTGCCCCTGTAATTGCCATTCTATGGGGTGTATTTGTATGGAAAGAATTTAAGGGAGCGCCTAAAGGTACAAACGCTATTTTATTGATCATGTTTATTTTATACCTGATCGGGTTATTGTTGATTACATTGGCAAAAGCATAATTTATTTTAAATGTTACATCAGGAAATTTTAACCGGGGAGCTTCTTAATCAAAAAGCAACACACGTTAGGAAGCGAATACTCGAAATTATTTACAGGGCCAAAGGTGGCCATACAGGAGGGGCACTTTCATCGGTCGATATATTAACCAGTCTGTATTTTTCAATTTTAAAGGTCGATCCTGCACAACCGAGGCTTAAAAACCGGGATCGTTTTATATTAAGCAAAGGGCATTCGGTTGAAGCATTGTATTGTATACTGGCCGAAGCCGGTTTTATTCCGGATGAATTGCTGGACAGTTACGGAAAATTAAATTCGATACTGGCCGGACATCCTACCATAAAAGTTCCTGGTATTGAGTTCTGCAGTGGTGCTTTGGGGCATGGTTTATCGGTGGGAGTCGGAATGGCTTTGGCCGCTAAAATGGAGAATGAAGGAAGCCGGGTATATGTTTTGATGGGCGATGGTGAGCAGGGAGAAGGATCGATTTACGAGGCGGCCATGTCGGCAAGTCACTATAAACTCGATAACCTGATTGCCATAATCGATCGCAACAAACTTCAAATAAGCGGAAATACCGAAGATGTTATGGCTATTGATCCAATCAAGGAACGTTGGGAAAGCCTAGGATGGAAAGCATTGGAATGTGACGGGCACAATATGGGGCAATTGAATAGCATTTTTCAATCAATTCCAATACAGGTGGGGAAGCCCCATCTGGTGATTGCCCATACGATAAAAGGCAAAGGTGTTTCGTTTATGGAAAATCAGGCCAAATGGCATCATGGAGTGCCAAATGCCGAACAATTTGCCTGGGCAATAAAGGAATTAGAATAATTGAATTAGGCTAATTAATAATAATGATACCGGAGGTATCATATGTTTATAGAAATATGGAGATGTTTTTTTGGTGCGCCCCAGCCGGGGTCGAATATTTCCATCTCTTAATAAGCTATAAACATATAAACCCTCTGGGTTTATCGGGGAACATTTCTATTCATTATGTGCCTAATTCAATAAAATAAATAACTGAGCAACTTTCACTTTTTATATCAGACCTATAATATGAGTCATACGGATAATGAATCAAAACCTTGCAGAAAGGCCTTTACTACCATATTACTGGAATTGGCGAGGAATGATAACAACATAATAGTGGTCACTTCCGATGCAAGGGGGTCAGTTACGCTTGATCAGTTTGCTAAAGAATTGCCCAAACAGTTTATTGAAGTTGGTATTGCTGAACAAAATGCAATTGGTGTAGCGGCCGGATTAGCCTCATTCGGGAAAAAAACTTTTGTATGCGGTCCGGCATGTTTCTATTCTGCCCGCAGTCTGGAGCAAATTAAAGTTGATGTTGCCTACTCAAACAACCCTGTTAAAATAATTGGGGTAAGCGGTGGAGTTAGTTATGGCGCTTTGGGCAGCACTCATCATAGCTTGCACGATATTGCGGTTATGCGTACTTTTCCGGGATTACACATTGTTTTCCCGTGCGATGTGGTGCAAACCATTGAACTCACTCGCCAATTGGTTGATTACCCTCACCCTGTTTATGTTCGGATGGGCCGTGGGGCTGTTCCCGATGTTTATTCAAACAATTCCATTCCATTCGAAATAGGAAGATCAATCACCCTATTAAATGGAAATGATATCACGATTATTGGTACCGGAGAAACTGTTTTTCATTGCCTTGAAGCCGGAAAAATATTAAAAGAAAAAGGAATTAACGCCCGGGTTATCGATATGCACACCTTAAAACCACTCGACCTTGAAGCTGTTGAAAAAGCTGCACTTGAAACAGGTAAGATTATTACAGTAGAAGAGCACAGCATTTATGGTGGATTAGGTGCATCGGTGGCTGAAGTTGTTTCTCAGAGCAATCCTGTACCGGTCAAAATAATAGGAATCCCCGACGAAAATGCGATAAACGGAACTTCTCAGGAACTTTTTGAATATTACGGAATAAGTAAAGAAAATATAGCAAAAGAAGCCATTTTACTAATCGAAAAATTTACTTGCCATGCTTAGATTAATCCTAATTGTTAGCTTATTAACTGTCTCTCTTTTATCATTTTCGGCTACAAACGAAAAACCCAGGGTTATTGTGCTAACGGATATTGAAAATGAGCCCGATGATGCCATGTCGCTGGTTAGATACCTCGTGTACTCCAACCAGTTCGATACCGAAGGTATTGTTGCAACAACCTCGTGCTGGCAACGCAATAAAATTGCCGATTGGCGGATTTATGAGATTTTGAAAGCCTATGCTGAAGTACAACCCAATTTATTGAAACACGAACCAGGCTTCCCAACTGCTGAACATCTTCATTCCCTGGTAAAGCGAGGCTACCCTGATTTTGGTATGAATGCAGTGGGAGAGGGAAAGGATAGCGAAGGTTCCGATTGGATTATCAAGGTTTTGGAAAAGAATGATGACCGCCCGGTTTGGGTGTTAGTATGGGGTGGGGCAAACACTCTGGCACAGGCATTATGGAAGCTATATCTCACCAAACCTGAAAAGGAATTTCTCAACTTAATAAAGAAACTGAGGGTTTATACCATATCCGATCAGGATAACACCGGCCCATGGATGCGCCGCATGTTTCCCGGCCTGTTTTATATTGTCAGTCCCGGATTTCAGGAGAATAATGAAATAGGATATCAGTATGGAACCTGGACAGGAATAAGCGGTGAACGTTGGTATAAATACAAGACAGGAGCAGATGCTTCGATTGTTGATAACCCATGGGTGAAAGCCAACATCCAGAACAAAGGCCCTTTGGGTGCCGAGTACCCTGACATTGCCTATATTATGGAAGGAGATTCTCCTTCGTTTTTATATCTTATAAATAACGGACTTGGTGTATCTGAACGTCCCGACTATGGTTCCTGGGGAGGACGGTACGAACTTTACACACCTCCTTTCAAAAAATGGCACCACGAACCTGAAACCCGGCCAATCTGGACCAACACTCAGGATATGGTCTGGGCAAAAGGGGTATGTTATATCTCCGATCAGGCTACAATTTGGCGATGGAGAAATGCCTTTCAGAATGATTTTTCTTCGCGCATGGATTGGACCATAAAGAAATACAATGAAGCAAATCATCCTCCGTTAGCTAAACTAGCCCACAATAACGAAATAACCGTTAAGAGCGGGGAAAAAGTAACCCTCAATGCAAGCTCTACCAGCGACCCTGATGGCAATCAATTGATGTACAACTGGTATCTCTATTATGAGCCGGGGGCATATTTACTTTTTACCGACTATCAATCGAATAAAAATTATCAGCTTGATATTACCGGTAACCGCTCCAAAGGTGGAAAAGCCTCAGGATATGCACATTATTTTAGAAGTTACCGATAATGGCAAGCCTTCGTTAACACGCTATCAGAGAGTTGTAGTGAATATTTTACCCTAAAAATATCATAACTATGAAACTTCTAATTATTCTATTTTTATGTTGTCCTTTTCTTTTGGCTGCGCAAACGTGCGAAAAATGGAAAGTGTTTGAAATTACCCTTAAAGGCGATAAAACCGAAAATCCTTTTTTTGACGTAAATTTAAGCGCCCGTTTTTCTTTGGGCAATGAAGTTAAAACCGTATCGGGATTTTATGATGGTGACGGAGTTTTTAAAATCCGCTTTTCACCCAATATCGAAGGGAATTGGGAATATGTTACCCAAAGTAACCAAAAGAAATTGAATGGAAAGAAAGGCAGGTTTTTGTGTATTCAGCCTTCACCCGGAAACTATGGCCCCGTTGTGGTAAGGGATACTTTCCATTTTGCCTATGCTGATGGAAAACCACACTATTCATTTGGTACCACTTGTTATGCCTGGGTACATCAGGGAGATTCGCTTGCCGAAATAACGCTTAAAACGCTCTCGAATGGATACTTCAACAAAATGCGAATGTGCATTTTCCCAAAAAGTTACGACTGGAACAAAAACGAACCATTGCTTTATCCTTTTGAAGGAAAACCTTTAACAGAATGGGACTACACGCGTTTTAACCCTGCTTATTTCCGAAATATCGAAAAGCGGATTGCCCAGTTAGATTCATTGGGCATTGAAGCCGATCTGATTGTATTTCATCCATACGATCGGTGGGGGTTTAGTAAAATGGACAGGAAAACCGATGATTTGTACATAAGTTATATCATTTCCCGGTTTGCAGCTTACAAAAATGTTTGGTGGAGCATGGCTAACGAATATGATTTTATGAAGGAAAAGAAAACGGACGATTGGAACCACTTTATAAAAATGTTTGCTGATAACGATCCATATAACCGTTTAAGAGGTATTCACAATGGTAGTGTTTGGTACGATCATACCAATCCGCTGATTACACACGCCAGCATTCAAAATGAAGATACTCATAGAGCTAAAGAGTTAAGAGTCAAATATAAAAAACCTGTCATATTTGACGAATGCCGGTACGAAGGTAATATTCCATGGTCCTGGGGAAACCTTACCCCGGAAGAAATGGTCAATAAATTTTGGCGTGGGGTAACCAACGGAGGTTATGTTGGACATGGCGATACTTATGTGACCGAACAGCCGCTTCAATGGCCTAATAATTCTTCTGACGAGCTTTGGTGGTCAAAAGGTGGTGTGATGAAAGGCAAAAGTCAGGATCGGATAAAATTTCTGAGACAAATTATAGAATCTGCACAAGGTTCTTTAAGTCCGTCAAAAATCTTTGAATGGTGGATGCCCTATTCTGCTGTCAGTTATAAAAATGAGTATTTCCTAATTTATTACAATTTAGACCAACCCCGGAGTCAGGTTGTGAATTTACCCGGAAATTCTATTTACAGTATTGAAATAATCGATGCATGGAACATGACCATTACCCCTGTTGAAGGTGAGTTTAGCGGGAAATCATTAGTGGAGCTTCCTCAAAAGCCTTTTACAGCATTACGAATAACAAAAACCCGTTAATCTCATGCAATATATTCTCTCCATCGACCAAAGCACATCTGCTACCAAAGCGGTTCTTTTCAACAGCAGGGCGCAAATTACTGCCAGTGTATCAAAGGAACACTTACAATATTATCCAAAGCCTGGCTGGGTAGAGCATGACCCTGAAGAGATATTCACTAATACTATCGGGGTCATCAACGAAATATCACGCTCCAATCCCGACAAGCGTATCTCTGCTCTGGCCATTACCAATCAGCGCGAAACTGTTGTGGTTTGGGACTCCTTAACCGGCAAACCGGTTTACAACGCTATAGTTTGGCAGTGCAATCGTGGTGCAGAAAGGTGCAAACACCTTGTCGATAATGGCTGGAATAAAATTGTTCGCCAGAAAACAGGACTTCTTATCAATCCCTACTTTTCGGCAACCGGCATTAGCTGGATTCTCGATCATGTAAAAGGAGCAAGAGAGAAGGCTGATAAAGGGGAATTGCGTTTTGGCACCATTGACAGCTGGCTAATTTGGAAACTAACCAATGGCAAGGTGCATGCAACCGATCATTCGAATGCAAGCCGTACCATGCTTTTCAATATCAATACCCTTGCCTGGGACAATGAAATCATAACCGAATTGGGTATTCCAATGAGTATGGCTCCTATGGTTCAATTTGCCGATGAAAAATTTGGCTTTACAAATATCAATGGGATTTTAAAAAAGGAAGTTCCCATTACAGGTGTTTTAGGCGACTCTCATGCAGCACTCTTTGGGCAGCTTTGTTTCGAACCTGGAATGGGGAAGGCAACTTACGGCACAGGCTCATCTATAATGATGAATATTGGCAGTGAACCCCTGGAAAGTCCTGAAGGTTTGGTAACTTCTGTTGGTTATGGAATGAACGGAACCGTTTCTTATGTATTTGAAGGGAATATTCATTGCACTGGCGCTACTATTAAATGGTTGCAGGACGATTTGCAAATAATTGAAAATGCTGCAGAAACCGAAGCCATTGCTCAACAGGTTTCGACAAACGAAGGGGTTTACCTGGTTCCGGCTTTTGCCGGATTGGGCGCACCTTACTGGAACAGCGAAGCTCGCGCAATAATTTGTGGAATGACCCGCGGTTCGAAAAAAGCGCACATTGTGCGTGCTGCTCTGGAAGCCATTGCATATCAGGTGAAGGATTTGGTTGACCTAATGATTGCTAAAGCCGGTATTCCGTTAAAAGAATTGCGTGTAGATGGAGGTCCGGTGAAAAATAACTTCCTGATGCAGTTTCAGGCTGATATGCTTAACGCTACCATTAACCGGAGCAATATTTCGGAAGCATCGGCATTGGGCGTAGCCCTGGTGGCTGGTTTATCTTTGGGAATATGGAAAACCCAGGAAGAATTAGGTTCCTTGCGTGTAGGAAACGATTACATCGTTGGGAGCATGGAATCTATAGAAATTGAGCGACTTTATGAAGGATGGAAAGATGCTGTAAAAAAAACTATAAATTAAAATATCACAACCTAAAAACTACCTAAAATGGCTTACAAACAAAAACTGACTTTCGGGTTGATAGTGGGTACCCGCAATATATTCAGCTCAAAACTTGCAGCTGAAGCACGCGAAACCCTGCTGAAAAAAATGGACAAAATGGGATTTGACTATGTAATCCTACCTGCCTCTGAAACGCCAACCGGCAACATCGAAACGATAAATGATGCTCAGAAATGCGCCAAACTTTTTAGCGACAAGCGAGACAAGATTGATGGAATTATTGTGGTGCTGCCCAACTTTGGAGATGAACTTGGCGTGGTAAACACTATAAATATGGCCAAATTAAATGTCCCGGTGCTTGTTCAGGCATGTGACGACGACAACAAAAAAGTGGATGTTTACAGCCGTCGAGATGCTTTCTGCGGAAAAATTTCGGTATGCAACAACCTGGTTCAATATGGCATTCCATTTACCGACACCACTTTTCATACTTACCCAATTGACAGTGATGTATTTGAAAACGACTTAAATTATTTTGCAAGCGTTTGTCGGGTTGTAAACGGCTTATCAAATGCCCGGATTGGTGCAATCGGCAGTCGCCCGGGTGCATTCCAAACCATGAGGGCAAGCGAAAAACTGTTACAGGCATCGGGCATTACCGTTCTTCCGGTCGACTTGTCGGAAATTTTTGGTGCTGCCGAAAAAATCGCTGCTACAGACATTCAGCTAATAAAGAAAATAGAGGAAATAAAGGCTTACGGAAGAATACCATCCCGTATTAAAGAGGATAAAATTTTACGACAAGCCCGATTTGGAGTAGCGGTTGAAAAATGGATTGATGATAATGGCATCGACGCGACAGCCATACAGTGCTGGGAATCGATACAAAAAAACTATGGCTGCGCTTCATGTCTTACCATGAGTATGCTGGGCGAGAAATTTATGCCAAGTGCCTGTGAGGTTGATATTGCCGGTGTAGTTTCTATGTATGCACTGCTGCTGGCTTCAGGAAATCCACCTGCATTGCTCGATTGGAACAACAACTTTGGTGCTGACCGAAATATGTGCGTTTGCACACATTGCAGCAACTACCCTAAAAGTTTTATGAAAAACGATATCGAAATTTCTACGCTCGACATCCTGGGTACAGTGCTTGGGCACGAGGATACTTTCGGAGCCATTAAAGGGAAAGTAGCCGAAGGGCCATTCTCTTTTTTCAGGATTTCGACAAACGATGTAATGGGAACTATACAGGCTTATGTTGGAGAAGGTGAGTTTACCGCTGACCCATATGGAATGGATGGTGGTATTGCGGTTTCGCGCGTTGAAAACCTGCAGAAATTGCTGAAGTTCATCTGTAAAAACGGATTTGAACATCACGTTGCCATGAGTCGCGGATTATTTGCCGGAGCTATAGAAGAAGCTGTAGATAATTATATGGGATGGGATTTGTACCGCCATGAATAACGGGTAGATATCTAAACCATTCAGTTAACTAATTTTTAAACAATTATTATGAGAACTGCAACATGTTTCTTTTTTTTGCTTATGCTTTTGTCTTGCAGGCAATCGGTTAATGATCCTGACTTAGTTGCCTGGTGGTCATTCGAAAATGCGACCATGACTATGGTACCTGACCTGTCTGGACATTCATTAAATGCTGTAAACAAGGGAGCTATACCGGTTGAAGGTAAAATCGGTATGGCGCTTCAGTTTGATGGTACGTCTGTTTTACAAGTGGATTATCAACCCATTTTGGATGATTTCCGGAATGGAATAACCGTAATGGCATGGATAAAAAAAGACACCGCTTCGCATTGGAATACAATTGTTTCAAGAGAAATTGGAAATAGCTGGTCGGAGTATATGGGGTTGGCAATTTATAAAAATCAAGCGCTCTTTTCAATTGATCAGGATGGAACTAACTATAAGAATGTTACAGATGATAAACTTATTCAACCAGATGTATGGTATCATTTGGCCGGGACTTTCGACACCGATACTTTTAAAATTTATGTTAATGGAAAACTAATCAAAACAGAGTTCAGTAAAGGACATTTCAGGTTCTCAGATAAAAACCCATTGTTGATTGGCGGGAATTCAAACAATCAGAATAAGTCGTTACTCGATTGTTTTAAAGGGATCCTCGATGAGGTTCGGATCTACAAAAGAGCATTATCTTTATCCGAGATCAATAAACGTATGAACTAACCCCTGAAAAACTACTTGTATGAAACCTTTCAAAAATTATTTTTTCGTTTTTCAACTAGCACTTTTTCTGTCTTTTGTAATTCAACCGGTAAAATCGCAACAAATTAATTGGACGCATTTTCGTGGAACTGATTTGAATGGAATTTCAGCCGACCAAACGGCTCCCATCTTGTGGAACGATTCGACGAATATCGTCTGGAAAACAAATATTCAGGGAAGCGGATGGTCGTCTCCCGTTGTATTTGGCAATCAGGTTTGGGTTACTTCTGCAAGCGACGACGGGAAGCAAATGTCGGGCATATGTCTTGATTTCATTTCAGGGAAACAAATTTATAACATCGATCTTTTTCAGCCCGATTCCACATATCCAAAGCATTCGATCAACACCTTTGCCACGCCAACGCCTTGTATCGAAAACGGATATGTGTACTTTCATTTTGGAACATATGGAACAACTTGTGTTGATACCAACAATGGAAAGGTAGTTTGGAAAAGGACTGATCTGAATTGCGATCATGTTCAGGGCCCAGGCTCTTCGCCCATTCTCTATAAAAATCGTATCATTTTGCATATCGAAGGGGTAGATGTTCAGTACCTTATTGCACTGGATAAAAACACTGGTGAAACGGTTTGGAAGACAAATCGTCCGACAGAAGTTTATGAAAAATTGACGCCAATTGGAAAAAAAGCGTACATCACACCTATTATTGTAAATGTGAATGGCAAGGATTTACTTATATCAAATGGATCTGCCGTTTGCATAGCTTACAATCCCGAAAATGGAGAGGAAGTATGGAGGTTTGTTGAGGGTGAGGATTCAACCATTGCCATGCCTTTTGCTGAAAGTGGAATTGTTTATTTTTATCCAGGTTTTGTAACATCCTCCGATGGAGAAAAGTATGCAGAATTACTTTCCGTAAATCCCGGGGGGAAAGGTGATATCACCAAAACCAGTGTACTCTGGCGGTTTAAATCACCAATCTTGCAATTGCTTACACCATTAATCAAAGATGGACTTATTTATCTAATCGACACCCGAAATGTGCTTTTTTGTCTCGATGCCAAAACAGGACAAGAGGTTTATTCAAAAAAGTTGAAACAGAAATATAACTCGTCGCCAATTTATGCCGGAGGAACTATTTATTTCACATCGGTTAAAGGTGAAACTTTGGTTCTAAAAGCAGGGAATAAGCTCCATGTTTTAGCTGAAAACAAATTGCCCGGCGAAGTTTATGCGACTCCAGCTATTTTAAGGAATTCGATCCTGATTAGAACTGATAAACAACTTTACCGGATAGGAATGAAACATCCATGACATATCATTTTTGTTGCACAAAGACATGATTATGGTTCCGATCCGCGATAACTATCGGGACTATCGGGATTCCAACTGACCTGAAAAAGTATTTATCTGATAACCTTATGGGTAGAGTCAAATAAGTAAAAGTTTAGGTGTGTTATTAAGAGATTTTACCTTAAAGGGATAATTATAAATACCTGAAAATTTTGAGGATAACATCAATTAGAATTTTAATTCCTAAACTCACGATAAACTAAACGTTATGAATTCTGTTGAAAAATTTCTTGATGACCACAAATTGCTTGCTTCAACTTTTTCTATGCAAAGCCTGGTTGATGATTTTAATGTTGAAATGTTAAATGGTCTGCAGGGAAAAGATAGTTCACTGCGCATGATTCCTACTTATATTGAAGCTGATAATGAATTTGCCACTGAAGTTCCTGTTGTTGCTATTGATGCCGGCGGTACAAATTTTAGGGCAGCTTTGACGAAGTTTAATAAGCATGGAAAGCTGGTAATTTCCGATGTCCAAAATTTTCGGATGCCAGGTATTGATGGGGAGGTGACAATAGCAGAATTCTTTAAAATAATTGTCGGATACATTCAAAACTATGCTGAAAAGGCTGAACGCATTGGTTTCTGTTTTTCATATCCTACTGAAATAATGAAGAATAAGGATGGTGTATTGCTTCAGTTTTGTAAAGAAGTTCAAGCGCCAGAGGTTGTTGGCCAGTTAATTGGGCAAAACTTACTTGAAGCATTGGGAATGCCATCTAAACCCATTGTATTGTTAAATGATACTGTTGCAACACTTCTCGCCGGAAAATCTGCTTCATTTGGTAAATCATACGATTCATTTATTGGTTTTATTTTGGGAACGGGCACAAATACCTGTTATATCGAAAGTAATGAGGAGCTTATAAAAGTTAATGGTTTAAATGTCACTTATAGTCAGATAGTAAATATCGAATCCGGGAATTTTAGTAAAGCTCCAAGAACTGACATCGATTTGATTTTCGATAGCAAAACAAGTAATCCCGGCAATTATACTTTCGAGAAAATGTTTTCGGGGGGATATTTAGGTGGGTTATGCCTAACTGCCTTAAAAACTGCCGGGCAGGAAAATGTCTTTTCACCAGAATCGCGGCAAATACATGACATAAAAGAACTATCAACAGAAGTTGTAAATAATTATCTAATAGGTCATGCTTCGGAAAATGTGCTGGAGCGTATCTTTTCCAATGTTAATGATGCCCAAAATTGCAGAAGGATAATTGAGGCGTTAATCGAACGTGCTGCCAAACTTGCAGCATCTAATATAGCTGCGGTAATTTTAAAAACCAACAAGGGTAAATCGATAGAGAAACCAATTTTGATTACCGTTGAAGGTACTACATTTTACAAACTCAATAAATTAAAGGATCAATTTGAATATTTCCTGGACAATTATTTATCAGGAGAAAAAAAACGATATTTTAAGCTAACTCAGGTGGAACAATCAAGTTTGACTGGTGCAGCCTTAGCAGCTTTAATTGAATAGCCAATTTAGTAAAAATGCTTTTAAAATTTTAGAACTATGATTTTTCCTAAGGTCGAAATAATTCAGCGATATGCTCATAATCCCATTATTACAGTAAGCGATTTGCCATGTCGAAGCAATTCGGTTTTCAATTCCGGTTGCATAAAGGAGAATGGAAGATATATCATGATGCTGCGAATCGAAGACGTTGATGGCTCACAGCATTTTAGGATGGCTTACAGTTTAGATGGGATTAAATTTGAGATATCCAATAATCCTGTAGAAATTCCTCCCAGTGAAAACGAAAATTATTTCGAGCTGCTATGTTACGATCCCCGGATAACTCCGCTGGAAGGTTCTTATTACATTTGTTATGCGGCTCATGGTAGCAAAGGAGTTAGGGTAAGTATTATCAAGACATCCGATTTTATTAAGTTCGAAAGAGTGTGTTATGCAACTCAGCCCGATAACAGAAATGGAGTTCTATTCCCAGAAAAAATTAACGGGAAATATGTTTTACTCAACAGGCCTACCATGGCATACGGTCAGGGTGGCAAAGGAGATATGTGGGTTAGTTATTCTCCTGATCTCATTCATTGGGGCGATCACCGGCTCGTAGCAGAAACCCGGCCAGAACGATGGGATGGGCATAAATTAGGAGCTGGCCCAGTGCCGATTAAAACTACGGAAGGATGGCTATTACTATATCATGGAGTTTATGAAAGGTGTAACGGATTAGTCTACCGAACCGGGGTTATGTTACTCGATTTGGACGACCCCTCAAAAGTTATTGCCCGCAGCAATGGATATATTCTTGGTCCAAAAGAAACATACGAACGTATAGGCGATGTTGATAATTGTATTTTTGTTACCGGCAATGTAGTTGAAGACGATGGTACTGTTAAAATATACTATGGTGGCGCAGACACGGTTATGTGCCTCGCCTTTGCCAAACTTGACGACCTGATTTACGCTGCCAGGAATTACTAAGCATTAATTTAAAAAAAATGAAAAGAAAAAAATTACCGGACCGCAGGTGAAGGCTTTTTGGTATAATCCTCGTGAAGGAAAAACAGAGGAGATAGGAGAATTTGAAAACAAAGGCTTCCATACATTTACACCGCCTTCTTCCGGAAAAGACAACGATTGGTTATTGGTGCTCAATGACCTGACCACTCATTTATCAAAATTCGAATAATAATTTAATGATGAAAACATAATTATAACCGCCAAATGGCATGCAACATAATAGCCTGGCTAATTTGGTTTTTGTCAAAAATTTAGAGGTTGCCTGCCCTGTTATGAGCAGACAGGATATCAATCTCCTGGTCGAAGAAGCTTACAATTGCCCGATTTTTTATGGTTTCTTAAACACATACTTTATTACATTGGAAGGTTTTCCGAGAAATTCCTTATAAGTCGCAGAGTAACATTGTCCGAGGACTTCGGGATAGACCCTAAAATGGAGCGTGTTGTATCGGGAAGAATTAAAAAGGTGATATGCGACTCTGCCTATTATTAATCCATCTTTGAGAGATATTGAATTTCCACAGGCTAAGTCCTTAAACGTATCTTTTGAAACATCAGATGTTTCGCTTCCAAAGCAACGGAAACAATATATTCCATGCATAGGCATTTTCGAGGCTCCGCTTATTGAACCATAAAAAAACAGTTCTGAATATACCGGATCAAAGTTTATGCTGTCCAGATGAATTTCATACTTCGGTATTTCATAGAGGGTGAAATCTTGTATGGTGGGACTAAAACCTCCTACATGATTAATAACAATGTTTGTTTTCGAAAAATAGCCTTCCTTTAGAAAGCTAAGGTTGTAATTTCCATATGAAACATCTTTGAATTCATACTCTCCATTGAGATTCGTTGTTGTTTGTTTTGATGTCCTTTCGTTTTCGATGGTAAGCGAAATGCCCGACTTATTCTGATTAAACCCATCAATATCTTCGAGTAATAGCATACCGGTAATGTTGCCTTTCAGTAATTGCTTTTCATCCTTCTTATCGCATGAAAAACATACACTTAGTGTTATAATTATCAAAATATTTCCAATCTTGTCCATAAGCTATGGCATTATAAAGCTAAAAACGGTGGAGTGTTTTGATGGAATGATGGAAGAAAAAATCTTCACTCCATATTTGGGATTAAAGTATCCATAGTATTCACCTGCATAGGGGTATAGAATGCAATATACCTTAGTTCCGGTTATAAAAGGCATCCTGTTAACATATATCAGAAATTTAGTATTATCACTTGTCATGTTTACATGAACGCTTTGGTATTTATTATAAGCTACATCAGGGCGACTGCTTAAAAACATTACCAGGGGGGAATTATGTTCTCCAATAGTGAAAGAAATAATACTTTTATTCTGGCTATCGGGCTCATCCTGCATGATGGAAAGCGGAACCGTAGCATAAGGATTTTGTTTGTATAGATCGAAATAACCGGCATAAACTGTATCGTTTTCAAATATTTTTAAGCTATATGCTTCGACAGTGCCATATCCTTTTTTAGAGACGCTTACCCTATAGGTACCATTCCCAAGGCCTTCAAATTTAAATGAGGCATAATAATTTTCGTAAGATACAGACGTAGACTTCTCTCCGTATGGGCCATAGGCTTTTACAACTATATCTGAATACTTATTTTCTTCATTATCAGATTCAAAGGCATTTATATTAACCCGACCCGTTATTACTCCTTTAGTGTATAACGGTTCAGGAGTTTCCTTTTTACAGGAAATCAGCAGGGTTAAAAATATCCCAACAATAATGGGATACTTATTCAGATACCGTAAACGAATAAATAGCTGATTCATCGCCTAAATTAGGTATTATTATTTGATGTGAAATTGGATCTTCGTATGAACTGATACCATATAAATAGGCATCAAACATGGTTGTAAAATCGCCAGGTTGAGCAAATGCACAAGCCTTAAAGTATATTTTTGTGCCTGCCGGAATAGGATTAGTTGAGTTGATTATCCAGGACCCGGTATACTCACCTATGGATGGATTATAAACACTCAGGCTATTTGCCCATTGTGCCGTTTGTTGGGTAAAATTGGGGTTAGTAGAATAAAACACTCTTAGAGATACATTAGCAGGGGGAAATAATGTATTAAAAAGAAAACTTGCCCGAATTGTTTTATTTTCAATTTTCAAATCGACTATTTTGATGGAAGATTTTTGAACCAGAAGTACGGCACTTGTTGATTTAAAATCGAAAAGGGCAGTGGGTTCTCCTCCCAAATGTTTAATGCCGTATTGTATTAAAGCACCAAATCCTTCTTTTTCGTATTTAATTAAATACGTTCCATTGATTACCCCTTTTAGCTCGTATTTGCCAAAATAATCCGAAATTGCTTGGTACTTCTTATTCAGTCCAATGGCTGTTATTTTTACTCCGCTGTGTATAGTAAAAAGCTTTCCATATTCATCAAATGTAAAAACGGAACCAAGGATGTCTCCTTTTAAATTGGGACTGTATTCGTCTTTATTACAGCTTACAAATAAAACGAATAAAAAACAAAATAGGGTTAGTTGTATATGTTTCATGCGGTTCATAAGACCAAAGTAAAAAACAAACAAATAGAATGCAAATATTTAAGCAATAATTATATAGGAAGGGAATTATCATAGATTGAAATGATAACCAATAGACCCATGAGCGGAAGCAGACAATTCTTATTTCATACGTAAACACTGTTGTCAGGCAAAAACAGGTCGCCGCTATGCGGCTTAGAGCCATTTGTTGCATTAGTTTGTCTACAAACAGTTCGCAGCTACGCAGCTTTTTTTAGTCGCGTAGCGACGTCCTGTTTGTAGTAAAAATATTTAATCGTCAAAAATAAGCCCCCCGCGGGGCGACCTGTTTGTAATCCGTTATATTACAACTTTTGTAAGAATTAACAACTTTTTACCGGACAACAATGATTCTTAAACATTTTATGCGTATAAAATATTTAGCTCCTGAAGAAGCCGATATTTGTCCTTTAAATTTCAAAAAAATTGGTTTAAAAATGATTTATGTTAAGTTCTACACTATAATTTGATGCTCGCTACCCTGAACAACCTGCCTATATCCCAATAACCAGAAATAAAACCAAGTGAAGTATTCTCAGATTTAATTCTTTTGTTTTTGGGTGTTCTCTTTTTGCTGAGCCGAAATTAGAATTACCCAATCTTTTTTTGGATCGGAGGGAGGATTGCCCGGCGAAAATACCCCTGGTCCCTTAATCGCTTTTAATGACCCATCGGTGAGAGCACCTCCCGACCGGGGATTATACCATTTAATCTGATATCTTCCTTCGGGAATTTGAATAGTTGCCTGGTCTCCGGCGGGTAAATAGATCGCATATTTTTCGCCTGGAATAGCAAAACAAAGGTTGTTTTTCCCGGTTACCAAATGATCGGTATTTTTCATCCGCCAAAAAGGAAGATACTTTTGAAAGAAACTAACGGCATAACTTGTTTGATCCCACATAGCTGCCCACATAGCGAAGTCTTCAGTTGTTAAGTCAAGTCGGCCAAAATACCACTCAACTCCTGCACCACCAGCCATAAGTGTTGGCCATAAAACTTCAGTACGAATTGTATCATGTTTTATATCTCGACTATCCGGGAATACTCCCGTATGCCAGGGGCCAATTTCATCCATATTTACTACCCATTGCCGGTTCGAATCTGCCGAAAGCTTTATCCAGTTTTTTACTGTTTGATATACATCTTTTGGTCGGTCTACCTGAAGGGAAGCACCATCAAGGTATTTAAATCCCAACAAGGGCGCTAATCGGTTCGTACGTTCCGGATCTGATGGTAAGGTATGCATTGCAATGAATGAAGGATAGGGGTTAATTTTTTTCAGGTATTCCAATCCTGTTTTGCGTTGGGCTATCGATTGACCTAGGTTATCGTACCAGGGAGCCGGGCCATTTTCTTCCCCGAAATTCCAGGTTACAGCCAAGTGATGACCAAACCTTGCAACCATTTCGCGGTAGAAAAGTTTTCGCTGAGTTTGGAGGAAACCTGCATCCAACAACAATTGGTTTTCATTTTCGGAGAGTACTATATGCAACATTATACCGAGCCGATCCATATGCGAAAAAACGATTTCCCATTGATCGAGTTTGCTGCAATCGAAGCGGTACCTTTCATCAATATCGGCCCATGGAAAAACATCATTTCCATCTCCCTGAACATTCATAACGAGAAAATAGACCGAATTAACTCCTTTTGAGGACAAATAGTTGAGGGCTCCAATTATTCCTTTTCCCTTATCACCATGCCATATCGGATCTCCAGTTTTCCAATCACCAATGTGTTTCTCATATTTATGCTTAGGGGGTGTATTATCGAATTCGCTGTAGGCGAGAAAATTTTCAGGGCTATCCGCTCCGCCTTTTAAAAAGTATTGACCGGTTTCGATAAATTTGAGATACCGTTCACCGGTGGTAATTAATCGCCCTTTCGATCGGAAATCAGGAGACTTCTTATCAGATGAAGCTACCCAAAACGAACCGTTTAGACCATCGGGAGAAATGGGTTTGCCATCACTAGTTTTTTCGTTTATGGCAATGTTTGGGCCGCTAAGAAAAGAGACTGTATATTTCCAGGTACCGGTGTCGTCGGGAACAAAGTTGACCTGCCATTTATTTCCGGCTTTCGCTCCGGTTTCCGAAGAATTGCCATCTGATGCAAAGAATCCGGGAATCTTGTAGCTTTTGATACCATTTGAAAAAGTAACTTCTAACCGATAGTCTAAAAAAGGATTTGGCCTGAAATCAGTTTCGCTGCAAGTTGGTCCTTCAAACAATAAATGAATGGTATGCCATTTTTTAAGTTCACCTTTTACGACTATATTATTCTTAGTTTGGCCAATTCCAGAAGTTGAAATCGCAAAAATTAACAATAGGGAATAAAAAATGGTTTTCATAGTTGGTATTCGTATTGGTTAAAATGGAGTTACAATTTTTTGAATAGAAATTTTATGGTACCTAGAACAGACTCCAATTGCCTGAATAATATGCTTTATCGATTTTTTGACCAATCTTGCTGTCATTAACAAGTGCGTTAGTATTTTAGCCCTTTTAAATATTCAATGGTTTTCGGCACTTGTAAATAGTAAACCGGGCTTTCGTCTTCAATATAATAATGTTTGATACCGGCTTTTTTTGCTGCTTTTAGAATAGCTGGGATGTCAAGTTGTCCTGTGCCCAGGGCAACATCGTTTTCAACGGCTGTGCCTCCCGAAAGATTGCCGGTAATACCTTTTCGCAAATCTTTGAGGTGCATTAATTTAAACCGTTTACCGTATTTAAGGATCAGCTGGGCTGGATCAGCGCCGGGGAAGAATGTCCATAAAATATCAATTTCGAAGCTTACATACCTGGGATTTGTGTTTTGAACAATGTAATCGAAAAAAGTTCCGTTTTGGTATGGATAAAATTCATAACCATGATTGTGATAACAAAAAATAATACCAAACTCATCTTTTAGGATTTTCCCGGCTTTGTTGAAGTCTTCCACAGTTTTTTTGGCTATTTCGAGGGTAAAGGGAGCTTGATGAGGAATCCATGCAACCCGTACAAACTTTGCACCCAGGGTTTTGGCGTTCTCGCCCACCTCGCGGGTTTTGGTGGTCAAATCGGGATAACTTACTCCAAACGAAGAGCAAATCATGCCCCGTTCGTCGAGCATTTTTCGGATATCGGTAGCTTTCTTTCCGAATAAATTCGAAAACTCCATGTCTTTAATGCCCAATGCTTTTATAGTATCGAGTGTTGCTGCAACATCTTTCTGGAAACTATTCCGGTAAGTATACGAAACCATTCCCGGCATCTGAGGAAAAAGGGGTTTGTTTTGGGCACTCAGGGCGCCATTAACCAATAAGGAAAAAAATAGGATGTTTATCAGGTTTTTCATGTATGCATCTTTAAGGATCGAAAAATAAAATAAATTTTAAAATATGAAGGTATACAAAAGATGGAGTATAGACGGTAGATGTCATCAGTTACTTGGGTGACTATTTTGGCGATAAACCAGGCGTAATCTGACGACTACGCCTGGTTTATAATTAGCAAACAACTGCAGCGATTAATACTTAAAGCTTCATTTCCCAACCTTTTTCATAACTCCGTCTCCATAATTTTTCGGCTTCGTTGTTTCCTAAAATGTGCCCGTTTTTTGGATCACAATGCAAGGTAGTGCCTGTTCGTTGGGCTATATTTGCCAAATGACAAAGAATTACGCTTTTGTGACCTTCGGTAATAGGTGCAGTAACCTTGGCGCTGCCACGAATGCTTTCCACAAAATTATTAAGGTGGAATAAGTCTGCATCTCCGCTTGCGCTCACTGTGTTGTTGGGGTCGACTTTCTGATCGGGCTTTATTTCTTTAACCAGTTTGTTCGAAGAATCATAAACTTTGTAATCTCCTCCACCGGTATTTACCAACGTACCTTTATCTCCATAAATAATAAAGCCTCTGCCGCTTCCTTCAATAGGAAAAGAGTTGCAACTGCGACCTTCCCAGGTAATGGTTTTTTTATCGCCAAACTCGAAGGAGGCAATTTGGGTATCTGGTGTTTCCCAATCGTCCTTAAAGGCATAGCGACCACCAGCTGAGGTTACTTTTGATGGGAAGTCTAATCCCATAAACCAGCGGCAGCAATCAATTTCGTGGTTTCCATTATTGCAAGATTCGCCGGTACCCCAATGCCAAAACCAGTGCCAGTTGTAGTGTACCAGATTGTCTTTATAGTCTCTGCGGGGTGCAGGTCCCTGCCATAAATTAAAGTCCAGGGTGGAAGGAACAGGAATGACTTTTCCCACTCCAATGGATTTCCGTGAATTGGTATACCATGTTTTTCCCAAATATGGATTACCAATCAGACCATCCCGCACTTCTTTTACTGCCGCAATTAGTGTCGGAAATGACCGCCGTTGGCTACCTACCTGAATAAGCTTACCATATTTTGCCTGTGCTTCGATCAGCATTTCGCTTTCGTATGGATTATGGCTGCATGGTTTTTCGACATACACATGCTTGCCATTTGACACACCAAGCAATGCTGCCGGTGCATGCCAGTGGTCGGGCGCAGCAATAACCAGTGCATCGAAATCAGTTTTTGCCACCAACTTTCGGATATCTTTTTCGACTGTAGGTTTGCGAGAGGCATCTTTTACTGCATCCAGGCCTTTTTTTATTGCTCCGTCTTCAACATCACAGAGGTAAGCAACTTCCACTCCCGGAATTTGTGAAAACTTTTGAGCATGGTAAGCCCCGCGGCTATTTACTCCCATTACTGCAACAATTACTTTATTGCTGGGGGCATTTTTCCCAAATACTGGAAAATTTAGAATTGTTAGTCCCCCTGCTGTAGCCAGCGAAGATTTTTTTATAAATGATCTACGTTCCATATTGTAATAAATTTAATCTTATTTAAAAATATAGTTAGATAGTTAGAAGGCAACAATTAGGTGTTGACCTAATTCATTTTTATTTCACAAAAAAGGCATTTATGTTTTTTAGACGATAGGATAAAAGCATTCGCAAAATCATTTCTGTACTTTTACAATTTGAGAATAATTAGTTGATCCAGCTACATTCTCGCCTTTAATCCGGTAGAAATATAGTTTTCCTGTTTCAGCTGATTCATCTGTATAAAGTGTTAATGGTTCCGAAGCTTCTGGAGAAGGTTCGAATTTTATCACATCTGCCAGTACCGAATCTTCGAGGCCGGTCGCAATTATTTTCCAGGGGCCATTGAATGTTTCGGAACGTTCGATGGAGTAAAAGGCTGCGCCTGCTGATCCTCGCCAGGTAAAGCCATCATTCTTTAGCAGAAGTATCGGTTCGGGAGCCGGTTTTTCAATTTCAGGGGCTGGAATTCCGCGAATGAGGTATGATTCTTTCCTTAGTAAATCGAGCAAACGAACCTCGTCGTAAACAAAGCCTGCTGAGAATCCTGGAACATGAAATGAATTGACAGGAGTACCACCCTCGTTGTGATAATACCACCCGCCATCGCGCCGGTGACTGCGTATACTCCAGAGTAATCCGCCAACAATATTGGTTTCCCTGATGGTTTGCATCAATTCCCGAAGGTTTTCAGTCGAACCAAGTCCAAACTCATCAATCATCAATGGCTTTTTGCCTTTGCACTGTTTGTAAGATTCGAGGGCAAACGGCGCCAGTCTCGACGGCCGCCCAGCCATTTTATTCCAATATTCGTATAAATGATCGCTGATAATATCAATGTTTGGATCGGCAATCAACTTGTCACGATCAGCTCCACCAGCTTCCATCACCAGATGATTTGGATCAATTTTCTTGATATAATCCGCCATCTCCAGACTCCAACCGAGAATTTTTGGCGACCAATCATCATATTTTAAACCCCGGTCACCTGGATAACTTCCAAATTCATTGCCCAGTTGCCAGGCCAAGATAGCGGGATCGTCTTTATACAAGATTCCATTTATGGTATTTTTACGGTTTAAAATAAAGGTAAGAAAGTGTTTGAAGTCTTCTTTTTGCTCAGGGTCGGTCCAAAAAGCACCCTTGGGTTTTCCGGCAATAGCCGAAAATTCGTCGACACCCCGAATTCCACCAAACGTTTGAGAAGCAATAAAAGGGATAATCAGGCGAACATCGTATTCATGACTTAACGCAATAACCCGGTCGAGACACTGAAAAGCTTCTTCGTTATATTGCCTGCGCGCGGTGATATACACAGGCATATTTTTATCATCCGGAGAATATACCGATAGCGAGAAGGTTCGGGTTGCCCTACCACCAATACGTCTGATTCCATCGAGAATATCCCTGATTTCGAATTCGTCTGGAAACCGGTTGGTAAGGTCGACTCGTATTTGAGATTCGTTTTGCTGAATATTTGGAGCTGCCAATCCCATAAAACGAAAGAGCTTGTCGCCTTCAAAGAGTTGATCGCCTTTTCGGATTATAATTGGCCAATGATTTTTGTCGGGAACAACTTGTGCAGGAAGCTGGTTCTCAATAATGTTTAAAAGAATCAAAAGGAATAGGATCGCTTTATTCATGTCAGCAAAATTTTATATAATACATCATCAACTCTCCGGTTTACTTTTGTTGAGGGAGCTCTTCCACAAGGAGAAAATCGAGGTACGCCAGGTTCGAACCTTTATTATATTTTAGTGTAAGAAGATTGAGTCCGCTGGTTGGGAAAATAATTTCGCCAACGGTTGCCTGTGTCCAATAATGCCAATTACCTGTATCTTCGGGTAATAGAAGCGATGTAGCTTTTTTGCCGTTTATCCAAAGTTCCGAGCGATTGTCCTTAAATCCATAAGTGCTGATAATTCTATAACGACCGGCTTTTTTCACATCAACGGTATAATTGGTCCATTCGCCATCTTCCTCCCAGCCAATATAGAGTTGATTCACCTTGGGATCGACCTTATTGGGGTGGTTAAAGTCAGCCCAATCTTTGGTATAGGAAATGTCAACCCCTTCATTTTCCCGAAAAAAAGCAATATATGAACTCACTCCAGGTCGATGATGGCCAGTAGTGTGATTCAGTGCAGAACCTTCATTTTCGGGAGTTATATCATGATAGGCTACCCCTTCTCCTCCAAAATCGTAGTAAGCAAGCTCAACACGACCGGGAATAACTTGTGGACCGCTAACGTATACCGAATCGCGAAAAGGTTTTCCAAGGTATCCTTTCGGCAATTGTGCCCGGGTTTGCAACGCACTAAGGCAAAGTAAGCATCCAAATGTTATTGCTAAAGCTTGTTTGAATTTCATGCGTCTGTTTTTTTATTTGACCATAATTAAGTTAGTGAAAACGTCTTTTAATATCAAAAATGACAGATAAATTATGAGAATTATTTTGTTGTTTTTTTAGTATGTAAAATTCAGAGCCCCGGTTTTTAACAAGTCCACATACCATCCAGATAATCATTCTGCATCCAGGGTAAATTTCCATGTCGGTAAAAGGGTTCAAGTTGATTGGCAAGTTCGTGCATTCGCTCTGGGCTTAATTTTTTGAAGGTTTTCAGAATTTCCAGGTTAGCATTAAGCACCGCAATGCTATCCATTCCGATGACCAGTGCATCGGGGCCATCGAGCGATAATGCATACCTTACTAAATCAGAAGCATTTATATTTGGTATTGTTTCTTTTGGACGAATAACTTTCATGAGCAGTACCCCCATTTTTTTCTCTTTGCCTGCCGGAACGGCAATTTCCTCTCGCAATCCATTTGTCGCCGGGCGCCAATGGTTCATAGCAACAAGCATGTTATCAAAATTTGCACGGGTAGTCATTTCTTTCAGGGCTGTAGCATCGCTGTGACCGGTAAAACCAATAAACTTGGTTATACCCTGTTCTTTATAGCGTTGAAGTATTTCAATCAATTGGCCTTTCTGGCTCATCTGGTTAACATCGTCCATCGACTGAACATCGTGAATATTGAGCATTTCCACTTTATCCGTCTGAAGACGTTTCAGGCTAATTTCAATTTGTTTTTGTGCTTCATCCGGATTACGAGCCATTACCTTTGTGGAAAGGAAAACCTCTTTTCGGCGGTATTTAAGTACTTCGCCAACACGAACCTCACTATAAACACGTTCTGCACCAACTTTTTTACCTGGAGGCGGAGCGATGGAATTGTCATAAATATGGGCAGTTTCCCAATAATATAATCCTTTATCTAATGCATAATTTAAGAGGGCATAGGCATCTTCGGCCTTGTCCATATGACAAAAACGACTTCCCAGCCCCATTACAATTCTTGGGATGGAAACTCCTGTGCTTCCCAGGAGGGTAGTTGGTAATCCTTTGGAGTCGTAAACCATTTTAGTAAGGTTGCCGGTAACAATTTCGGCAAAGCTATCAGCAGCAATAAGCGATGCACCAGCGCCCACCATCCCTTTTATAAAACCTCTGCGGTTAAATCCTTCCATATGTTTAAATTATTTAGTCCTTATTTTGCAAGAAACATTTCGGTAAACTCTACCCGTGTACCATCCGAATTATAAATATTTAACAACCAACGGCGACCTTTTCCTACCATTGGATTAGCTAATTTTTCGTCTTTCCGGCGCTCTTTAAGGGTATAAATCACTTCCTGCATGTCTTTGGCAACAAAACAGGGATGCGAAAAAGCCCGAGTATCGGTGGGATAATGTTCAATAAACTCAGCGGTGCCCGGAATCTGAAAATAAAGAATTTGTGGAGCGAGTGATATATCCTCCGGTATTCGAAGAATTGTTTTAAAACCTAAAATTTCAGTGTAAAATGAAGGATTATCATCCAGTTTTAATGAGTAAAGACCTGCATGATGAATTCGCTCTGAGATTCTATTGGGTGATAGAAATTTCCCTTTCGATCCACGATGAAGCGACTTTGGTCCCCACTCCAAGAATTCAACGGGCACACCTGCAGGATCGTGTACCAGGAATACTTTATTCCCGGCTCCATCTACCGTTATTTTCTCCGGAACTTTTACCCCTTTTGATGCCAGGTATAGTCGCATCTGTTCGACGTTTTCGGTTTCGAAAGTTACCGAAACCAGCCTGTCTTTTTCTTTTGCCTGCGTATCTTTTATAAATTCAAGAAACTGTCGGTCGTTTACTTTGTAAGAAACCACGTCTCCGAGCGGAGAGGAATAGGTGAAAGCTTTGTCAAATCCCAAAAAATCGCCGTAGTATCGCTGAGCTAAAGTATAATCGCTCACAAGATACGTCATTTTGGGTATGCCCCACATGGCAGGACGTTGAATGTCCTGGGCTGGGGTTATGGAATTAGAAATAAAGAAGTAAAAAAATAAAACCAACCAATTTTGCCTGAACGTTTTCATGATCCATTGTTATCAAGAGGTACAAAAACAAATAAGGTGGCAGGGCAACCAAACAAACCTTTATAGGAATTTTTGCCGGTCGACCTGCCACAAAATTACAATTTTACTTCCATAACGAATGCTGCTCCAATTTTGGGTTACGGCTTATTTCGTTCACCGGAATCGGAAAAACATAAAATTTCTTATCGGTTCCGATGTTGATTCCTTTGCGGGCAACACGTTCTTCCATGCAATTCATGCGCTTGTAGTCGAACCACAAGTGACCTTCGTAGCAAAGTTCGCACACACGCTCCCATATTAAGCTCTTATTAAAATCATCCTTGGCCAGGGCACTCAAAGCAGCAAGTCCGGCACGATTTCTTACAAGATTAATCCCGTAATATTTATCGAAACTACCGCTAAAAGAGGAGGCATTGTTAACAGCTTCGGAATGCATCAGCAATACATCGGCGTAGCGGGTGAAGTGATAATTGATGTTCGACTGCTGGTCACCCGATCCGGTTTCACTAGGATCAATATACTTCCAGGTATGAACTAATCCCTTGTTAACGTCCCAATCAACGCCCCAAACTTTCTTTACACCGCTTTTTACATCGGTAAAATCGAGAATAATGTTTGTTGCCAATCGCTTATCACCAGGATTCAGCGTTAGCATATCGTTATAGAAACTTTTGGTACCGCCAAACGAAGACCAACCGGAGAATTGGCGGCATACATTCTGGTCGCGGATACTCGACATGTTTACCCAGTTGGATCCATTGATGTTCGAATAAAATTCTGCATCAAATATATATTCCTTGTTATGTTCCCCAACTTCTTTAAAATTGTTTGCATAGTCCGTTACCAGGTTGTATACCCCTGAATTTATGATCTCTTCGCACTTTGCAGCAGCTAATGCATAATTTTCGGTTTGGTTCCAGGGATAACCCGCCATGGTTAAATAGGTTTTTGCGAGAATAGCTTGGGCTGCTCCTTTGGTTGCACGGCCAATATCCTTCGAAGAATAGGAGGCAGGCAAATTCGTTTCTCCAAACGATAAATCTTCAATTATCTGAGCAAAAACTTTTTCGCTGTTACCCATATTTGGAATTTTAAAATCGCTTTGTTCCGAAACAGTGGTAAACGGAATATTGTCAAATAAGCGTATCAGATAGAGGTATGCCAATCCGCGGCAGAAACGTGCCTCAGCTTCATATCGTTTTAACTTTGTCGCATCCCCTTTTATTTGAGGAATCTTCTCAATTGCCAGGTTGGCGCGGAAAATCACTTCGTAGTAAAACTTCCAAACTAACTCTACACCGTCTGTAGAAGGTGTCCATGTGTAGGTTTCGAATTGTAAACGATATGGAACAGTTGAAGTTTGAGCAGAAGAACTCTCGGCAGGATATTCTCCAATCATTAAAGCAGCACGGTGAAACGAATTGTCGCCGCCTTCGGAAGATACAAACCTGCTATAAATGGCGCTTACAGCGGCATCAGCATCGGCTTCGGTAGTATAGAAGTTATTAGGAGATAAAAAATCTGAGACATCTTCTTCCAGAAAGCTATCGAAGCAGGAGGTTAAGCTTATGCAAATAGTCATTATGACAAAAAACTTATATATAATTTTCATGGTTTGTAATGTTTATAATGAACATAAATATTAGAATGCAATGTTAACTCCCATCATAAAGACACGGCTGGTTGGGTAAGCGTTCCAGTCGACTCCCAATTGTAAGTTATTTTGACCACGGCTATTTACTTCCGGGTCAAATCCTGAGTAGTTAGTGAGTGTAATAAGATTCTGAGCGCTTACATAAACCCGCAACGATTCGATTGTCTTTTTGAAAGGGAAACGATAGCCCAATACCATGTTCTTCAACCGAACATACGAACCGTCTTCGATCATCCACGAAGAAAGTACGAGATTTGCATGAGGGGCAGTGCGGGGAGCAGGAATGTCAGTATTTGTATTGGTTGGAGTCCAATAATTCAGCATCGATTTACGTTGCGAAGCAAATGGCTATACCTGGGCATTTTCTCCGCGACCCATATTTAGAATATCGTTACCATAACTGCCATTGACAAATATATTTAAGTCGAAATTTTTATAGGTAAAGTTATTCGACCAGCTAAAGATAAAGTCAGGGTTTGGATCACCAATTATTGTCCAGTCGTTACGGTCGATTTTACCATCCTGATTGATATCCTTGAATTTAGGAGAACCTAGTCCATCGGTGGTTAACGATTTTGGGTGTTGATTTACAGTTACCCCTTGGTCATTAACAATGGTTGCATCAAGCATTTCCTGGTTTTGGAAAACACCATCATATTGATAATAGTTCCATACACCTACAGGGTAGCCTTCTTCCATCCAGCTTCCGTCGAGTTTTAAGTGGCCCGACAAATTCGCGGTTCTGCCTGGGGTGATTCCGGGTAAGCTCACAATCTTATTTCTGTTCATCGAGTACATAAGATTGGTATTCCATGTAAAACCTCCCTTTTCGCCTACAATCAGGTCATAGCTAACTCCGGCTTCAACACCCCAGTTTTGTAGCGATCCATGGTTTTTGAAAATTGAGCCAAACCCAGATGAAAGAGGAATAGTAACATTCCAGAGCAAGTTCTCAGTTTCCTTCATGTAATAGTCGAATGTAAAGTTGAGCCGGTTTGCCAGTAAACCAATATCAGCCCCAATATCTAACGTAGAAGTAGTCTCCCATTTTAGGTCTGAGTTGGGAATTTTATTCGGAGCAAACCCTACAGATTTTGCACCATTAAAATTATACGAAAATTGCCCTAAACTGGCTAGCGAAGCGTAATTTGCAAACCCCTGGTTACCGGTAATTCCATAGCTGGCGCGAACTTTCATGTTATCGAGCCAGTTTACATCGCTCATAAAGGCTTCTTCGGTTACCCGCCATGCTGCAGCAACCGATGGGAAAAATCCCCATTTATTGTTCACCCCAAATTTTGATGAGCCGTCAGCTCGTCCGGTAAAGGTTAATAAATACCTGTTTCCAAAATTATAGTTTACCCGGCCCAGCCAGGATACTTGCGTGGAGGAGCTTGATCCTGACGAAGGAATACCAACTACTACTGTAGCAGCTCCCATACTGTTGTCTTCGAGTACATCGTTAACGAAACCTGAAACAATGGTTTGGCCGTTTGAATAGTCAAATGACTGAAGCGTCAAACCTCCAACAGCATTAATTGAATGTTGCCCAAATTTGGTCTGGTAGGTTAACAGGTTTTCGTTCAGATAAGAAGCTTGACGATTCCAGCTCTTGGCAGCAATACCTTTTTGACTTTGAGCAAATTGAACAGTCGAAGGATAATATGTATCGCGAAAAGCAGAGGAATAGTCGGTACCACCCCTGATTTCAGCAGCAAGTCCCTTGACGACCTTCCCTAAATCGAATGATATGTTTGCATTGGCCAAAACACGGTCAATGGTAGAATTATCTTTGGCTAATAGTGCGAGTGCATAGGGATTACCGGTAGTAACGCCAAAAGGGGTTTGGTTTAATGTGGTAAAAGATCCGTCGTCGTTATAAACTGGCATGGTTGGAGGTACAGCCAGGGCTCCGTTAATTACACCCCCTCCGTTAGCTCCATCACTTTCGGATGTTGTCAGGTTCGAAAAAGTACGGGAAGCAGTTACCGAGGCCCCCGCCTTAACCCAACTGGATATTTTGGTATCGATATTGGCACGTAAGGAAGCCCGGTTAAAATCTGAATTCAGAATTACGCCATCCTGGCTGAAATAATTTCCTGTAATCACATACTGAGTTGCCTCTGAACCACCGCTCAAACCTAATTGATGACTTTGCATTGTTGCCTGCCGAAAGATAAGCTTTTGCCAATCGGTTGAGTTCGTTTGATAATACGAAGGTTCTTTCCATTTTACGTTGGCACCTCCATATATAGGGGCCAGATTTGCATTAGCTGCTGCCACATTCGACATAACAGCAAACTCTTCCCCATTCATCATATCCAAAGTTTTAGATACATTTTGAATGCCGGTATATCCTTCGTAGGTAACTTTGGTTTTTCCAGCTTTTCCGCGTTTGGTAGTAATCAGCACTACACCATTTGCTCCACGGGATCCGTAGATTGCAGCTGCAGAAGCATCCTTCAGAATCTCGATCGACTCAATATCGTTTGGATTTATGGTTGCCATTGGGTTACTGGCCAAAGAACTATTTTGATAACCACCTGCCATTCCACCGGCAGCGATAGGGAAACCATCAATTACATACAATGGCTCATTGCTACTCGACAAAGAGTTGCCACCACGAACACGGATGGAAACCTGACCTCCGGGAGCACCTGAGGTATTGGTAACCTGTACACCGGCAGCTCGCCCCTGAATACCTTGATCTAAAGAAGTCATGGGTAATTTTTTAAATTCTTCCGACTTTATCGCCGAAACAGCCCCTGTTAAGTCACTTTTCTTTACAGATCCATAGCCTATTACCACAATTTCGTCGAGACTTTTAATGTCAGGCGAAAGTTTTACATCGATAATATTTTGTGTACCAACAGTTACTTTCTCCGAAAGATAGCCGATGTACGAAAACACAATAACACTCGAACCGGAAGGAACGTCGATACTAAACTTTCCGAGGACATCTGAAACAACTCCTATTGTTGTACCTTCTATTATTACATTTACTCCGGTTAAAGGCTCTCCTGTGGTAGCATCGGAAACGGTACCGGTTAGTTTTTGTTGTTGCAGATTAAGCAAAGGATTGGTATTCGATTTTGGGGTAAGTATAATTTGGTGATCCAAAACATAATACTCAACATCTTCGCCAGTAAATAGCGTAGCAAGTACATCTTTAATAACCGTATTTTCTGCCGAAACCGATACTTTGCGGCTTACATCTACCATGTTATAATTCAACAGGAAAAAGTATTCGCTTTTCTTTTCTATTTCGTTTAGCACTTCTTCTACCTTAACATTATTCATATGCAAGGTAATTCGGGCAGATTGAGAATAAGTTGTGCCGGATAACTGGAGCATTCCGACGAAGAGTAGTAGTAGTGAGATTTTCATTGTCAGAAGTAATTGGTGAAAGTTCACATTTGGCTTCAATAACCAAAAGTAATTACATAATTTTTCCATACTTTTGCATAGTTAGCTTGTTAATAAATTTAAGTTCTGATTGCTTTTGAATGTAAAATTTTAGTTAACTGCTAATTCTGGGGAAAGTGCGAGCACACTTTCCCTTTTTTTTAGAAGTCAACAGGTAAGGTGATTGTCTATCCTGTATCCATAGTTGTTGAGGTTTTAAGTTAGTATAGTTAGTTGTTAATCATTTTCTTTTTGATGATGTCGGAAAGATGATAATCTTTCGGCTGGGAAAGGATCCATCGGACAGCGGATTGCGCTTTATTTCGCGGTAATCTACCGGCGACGAAAGTTTAAGAAGCTTTAATATTTCGGTCAGCGATTCCTCCTGAAAGGTTGCCCGGTAGCGATATTGTTTTAATTCTTCCCCATTAATTTCTATTTCAACATTATACAGGTTACTGATTTTTTTCACCACCTTAAAAAGCGGTTCGTTGCGGAAAATGAGTTTGCCATCTTTCCAGGCAATATACCGTTCTACATTATCGTCGTTTACCACTTCAGCTTTTTGCAATAAAGTATCGTAAGTAAGGTGCTGATTTGGCCGAAGGTTCGATATGAGTTCTTTTTTCGCATTTCTTTTTTGAACTGCCACTTTCCCCGAAACCAGCGTAACTTCTGATGTTTCATCTGACAGGTATGCCATAACATTAAAACTGGTTCCGGTTGCAACCACTTCTATGGATGCAGTGTTTACCTTAAATGGGTGCTTCGTGTCCGATTGTACTTCGAAATAAGCTTCTCCTTTAAGATACACCATGCGATTTTCTCCATCAAACCGATCCGGGTACCGCAAACTACTGCCCGAATTGAGCCAAACCCGGGTGCCATCGGCCAATTTCAATGCCGACCGGGTGCCATAGGCTGCAAATACTTCGTTGTATGTAACGTCAGGCAACGAAGCCGTTTCTTTAAATTGCCTTCCCCACCAATAACCTCCAGCTAAAAGCGGTATTAGCAGAATGGCGGCAACCTGTTGCCAATATTGCCATAAGGTAAGGCGTGATTTTGTCGAAATACGCTTTAAGACTTTGGGAAGCGCGGCATCAGCAGATATTGCAGAAGGATCGAATGATTGCTGCGATGCCTCCCATATATTTTTTAGCTGGGTAAAATAAGTTCTATTAACAGGACTGGCTTGAATCCAGGTTTCCAACATTGCTCGTTCTTCGGAGGTAGATTCTCCTTCCAGGTAATGAGCAATGCTTCTATCGATATCTTCGTATTCGGGAAAGTTCATAGTATCAGTTTTCAATATAACGACGTTTTAAAAAATTAAAACCACATCAAAAAAATGATTTTTATTTACAATAATTATAAAACTCAGGATATGTGAACTTTATAAGCTGTAGCTATTATTCGCTAAACTACGGTTTCTTATTGGCAGAAAAACCATAAAACCAATAATGTAAGAAGGTAGTCTTTTAGCTGATCGCGTAGAAAATGTAATGCTTTCCCAATGCGCACTTCAACGGTACGGACTGAAATGTTTAGTTTTGTGGAAATTTCGGAGTATGTGAGTCCTTTGAAACGGCTCATTTGAAACGTTTCGGCAAGTTCAACAGGCATTTTTTTCAATGCTACATCAATATTTAACTCTAATTCGGAGCGGAGTACATAGTGTTCCGTATCATTTTCGCATAAAACTGCATTATGGAGTATGCTATCGGCATACTTATCGCGGATTTTAAGGTGCCGGATCCAATCAATACTTCTGTTCTGAACTGCTTTTAAAAAATAGGATTTCAGGGAAGAAGAAATAACCAAGGAATGACGGTCTTCCCAGAATTTTACAAAAGTATCCTGAACTATTTCCTCGGAGACTTCAATTGTTTTGGTAAAGGTTAAGGAAAACATTACCAGGTCGCGATAGTAGGTAGTAAATACTATAGAAAACGACGATTGATCGTCATTTTTGATTTTTTCTAATAGAATTTTTTCGTAAAAACCTGCAGTTATGGCCACTATCTGTTTTCTAGTATATTGCGAATATTATAGTTTTTCGAATGTTACACTATGACGAATGTAATGTTTAAGAATAACTCAAAGGCCTTTTAATTTGTCTGTAATTATAGTAGTAGAGAAATAGATATTATTTTTTGCCTATTCCCAATTTTAGTTCGGCGAAAATAACTAAAAAAACAGAATTAAAGCAATTTTTAAAAATGATCAATTAACTATTTGTGAATCAAAAATAAGATATAACTAATTCGTTCGGATGAAAACTGCCGCTATATTTGCATTAATCTATATTCTTTAACCAGATAGCTTGACCTCCCGAAGGCAAAAGTTTAACATCTAAGGTTTTGCCTGCATCAACTTTAAGTTGTTCAATTTTAACTTTGGTTCGGGTTTTTGCCAAAGGATCATCCGAAAATATGCGGGCAATAAATTTTTTACCTTTTGGTAGAAAATCGAGTGAGATACTAAGGTTTCGGGCATCGGTATTTGTGATTGTACCTACAAACCAGTCGTCTCCGCTTTGGCGGGCAACAGTAATATATTGCCCAATTTCGCCCTGAATTACTTTCATGTCGTCCCATACAGCTGGGACTTTTTCAAAAAATTCTATTTCGGGTTCGTTCTGATAATCGGACGGACGGTCGTACCAGAATAAAAACTGGAAAGGACTGTAATACACAGTAGCTAAGGCTAATTGATGAGCCGAGGTAGTTTTTATTACTTTTGCTTTAGGAATGCCATTAAGAGAGCCATCTTTAGCACTTCCGGCAAAATCCTGTTTATAATAACAAATGGTATAATCTCCGGCACCAGCAACGAAACGTGTGAATGGCAGCGTGGTATTGTTTATCGCATCTGGCATTTCTTCGTTGCCACGAATTCCTTCCTGCGTTAACAGGTTAGGATAGGTGCGGCTAAAGCCCGTAGGGCGGTATTCATCGTGAATATCAACCATTAGTTGGTTGTCAGCGGCTTTTTTAACAGCATCGTGCATCCAGGTTGTCCATCTGTGAGAGCCTACCTGAACAAACCCAAATTTTACCCCTTTTATTCCCCAGCTTTTATAAAGTGGTAAAATTTCGTCGAGCTGCCGTGTTAAAGCCCGCTGATTTACATAAAGAAGAACGCCAATATTTTTTTCTTTTCCGTAATTAATTACTTCCTGAAGGTTCAAATCGCGATTTTTATTTCGCCTGGGATCAACATTTACCTGGGTTGCATCTGAACCTGCGATATATTCATATCCATACCACCCGGCATCGAATTCAATGTATTGGAGGTTATGCGCTGAGGCAAAATCGATGCATTCTTTGCCGCCCTGTGTTGATAATGTGATTTCCCTGATCACCTTCCCGGGTTTTATCCACGATGTGTTCTCGATTTTGCATGCTGGGTTCAGGTTAAGGATCAAATAGTTGTTTTCGAGCAATTGCCCTGGTTTTTCAGCCACCATTACATATCGCCAGGGAGAGGCAAAAGGGGTTATTTCATCTACACAATCGTACATGGAGCAAAATACAGTATTTTCTTTTTCAGGTTTAACAATGAATTTGGTTCTTGAGTAGTTTACCATCTCAGCTTCTCCAATGCAGGCAAATAACCCATTTTTTAATACCAGAGTTAGCGGACGCTCTCCTTCTCCAGGCCAGTTGCTAAGTGGCAGGCATTTGTATTCGGCCTGAGCTTTGGGGGCAAACCAGGCTTTTGTTTCGTTGGGAAAGTTAAACTGGGTGTTTTCGTTGTCAATATGCACATAGGAACCACCATCGGGTTGTTCAGGAAAGAAATAACGAAATGCAATGCCTTCGTTATAAGCCCGAATAATCAGCTGAAGTTCACTTCGTGCGGAGCTATCTTTTGTAAGGTGAATGATACATTGGTTGTAATTGTCGCGATATACGCTTCTTTCTCCATAAACTGGTTTCCAGGTAGTGTCATGTGTTGAGGTTGTCACATTTTTAATAATCAAATCTTCCTTCCACGATTGAATCCCCAATTCAGATTCTCTGACAACAGAATAATTTTTATAATCAATCCGAAAAGTCATTCTGGTTTTTCCATTGATGACTTTTTGTGGATTAACAAACATCCTCAGGTTGCCATCGGGCGACATGATTTCGGTTGTTCCGGAAGAGCTGGAGTAGGACTGACAAAATGAGGGAAAGGATAATAATAGTCCCGGAATTAGGAAGTATATTAATTTTAGCATTCGGTTTATAGTTTTAATTGTGTTGAAATCCCCATAAAGATAGGATTTTCAACACAATTCCATTTTCATTTTTTTATTAAAAAGGAACCTCTGTCTGTTATTTTTACATCCGCAGGTTTTATTAAATGAATCGCGAATGAAAAAATCGAACAGTAGAATTTAGAGTTTACTTGTCAATATTTTCCAGTTACCCTGAAAGTAAGCTTTGTCGAGTTCGTTTAGAAATAGCTTGTTCCCCTTTCTGTAAGCCTGATCCATCAGATCCTGGTATAAATAGAACTGAAGCCAGTATCCGTAATTGTATTTTTGTTGAATCGACTTTGGGTTCATAAGTAAGCTATACCAACTAAGGTTTATACCTGATTTTCGTGCCACTTCGCAGGCCTGCTGTGCATTTTTCCACATAGTGTTTGAAACGGAAGTTTGCATTGCCACGAGATCAGTATAATTCATGGTTGAGGTTTTTATTATTTCACATTTATCATCAATTCCAAGGGTTTTGAGTGAAACTGAGCGTTCAAAAATTGTGTCGCCATCCAAATCGAAATCAAATTTGTCTAAAAAGCCATTATTGTCAGTATCGTGATATTTTATAGTAGAAAACACTTTTGGTTCTACCTGATTTCTGCCGGGGCCATAACCATCATAAATTCCGCCAAATCCCTGGTACGAAAATGCGTTTTGATCGATTCTCCAACAGCCCCATTCGGCTCCGTACAAATGAATGCGACCATCGAAACGACTTATATAAAGATTCCCTGAGCCCGAATTATCAAGATCCCACTCGCCTCTGTCTCCGGCAGCATCTGCCTGGGCGTTGTTGTCTATGCCACCGTTTCTCGATCCAATTTTAAATATATTTTTTGGTTCGTATAATTCAACGCGTTCCCAGCGGTTACAATCGTCGTCTTCGTCATACGTAAAATATACCTGGTTCCATTTGCCTCGATTATGCACTAAGTCCCATGCCGATTCATGATCGGGATATATAAGTTCGGTGATCTGACGCCAGCGGGGATCCATAAACATGGTATCGGATGCAGGCAATCCCCTCATGTTATTGAATTTATGTATCTGATCCATATAATTGAAACCTCCTCCACGAAAATGTATCGTCATATCAAGGTCAAATTCGTTCTGAACCTGATTGTCGTTATCCATGTCGAACGATAAAGAAGCCCAATCGATACTTCCGGTTAGTTTTGTGTTTTCGGGTAAATTTGCAAGCGATTTATCATTCAATAATGGGGGCGAATCACATAAGCGAATGGCCATCTCAGTTAAGCCATCGTTATCGTTATCGTAAAAAAGAAAAGGGTTTTCCCAGTTCAAACGTACGTCATTCATTTTTTCGGTAGTGGTATGCATTTTTAGGAAAAGGCTTTTTCCATGGTAATCTTCAAAAAAATCGGATATTCCGCTATGTATCCAGCAGCGAAGCTGAAAAGTATCCCAATCAATATAATTAAAGATGTTATCCATATCAGTATCAAGTACCCACATGTAATGGCCTGGCCCCCATGCGTTTTTTACATCTTTTGAAACATAATCGACTACCACCTGCATATCGGCTTTCCCATCGCTATTAGTGTCGTTCCAATCGATGTCCAGATCGCTGTAACTTCCGTATTTCCCATCTTTATCGCGGTCTATCATTAAGCAGTCATTATCGGTATCTCCTTCGGTGTCGCTTGTTTTCATATCGTCGTCGTCGTCGACCCATTGAATTGGAATATTGCCGATAGTATACGATTTCAATACATCGGGATCTCCATCTTTATCGAAATCAATAAATTGTATTTTACGACCTTCGGGATCAGGTGGTAATCGATAGGAATTAATTGGAATATTTGTATTCCAGTATGGTTTTTTAGTTTGGGCAAATCCATTGTGGGAGAGCAATATAAATAGAAAAAGTGTAGTAATTATTTTTTGTTTCATTGGAGTTAGTTTAGCTGTTACCAAAGATAAAAATGGAAGGAAGACATTTGTCTTCCCTCCGTATTTTAAAAAGTATTTAACCTGAATTTGCAGCAGTTCACATTGGTTTATTTTACAATTATTTTACCAGATTCAACAATTGTTTGTTTATAATCGGGACTTTGATATCCGTGGTTTGTAATTACCAATGTAAGATTAAATTCTCCGGTGTTAGGATAGGTATAAGAACAATACCAACCTGAGGGGCTCTGTGAAGTTTTGTAACCTCTGGCTCCTACCAGGCCATAATCGGTATAAGAATCACTTCCTATTCCATTGGAACCTGCTTTTAATACGGGGTGGTTAAACATATCCAAAGAATCGGTAACTCCATCTTTCTTTTTCATGATAACTCTTAGTCCGCCAGGCCAAACTGTGCAAATGTCTGCATCAGTTTCTACCACAAATTTTATGGATTTCCCTTTTATAGCCTCGGTAACAAGCGAGTCTTTACCATCTTTGCCGGCAACATACATTTTTACCGAATTAACCTTTGGAACCGGAATACTGTCCTCTTTAAGGCACGAAGCAACAAAAAAGGGAAGTACTATGACCAGAACTAATAAATATTTTATGTTTTTCATATGATTCTTTTTTAATTCAATACGTTATTAATAACCTGTATTTTGAGTTAAAGTAGGATCCTTCTCAATTTCTCCAACAGGAATAGGAAGCAATAACTGATACTCCGGAATAGGAGATAAAGTGTAAATTTTATCGTCGTAATCTACCTTTGTCATCAGCGATTTGCTTATAACCTCAATGGCTTTGCCTGTTCTTACAAGGTCGAAATACCGATGGCCCTCGAATGAAAGCTCCATGCGCCGTTCATGAAGAATAACATCAATATTCAAGTCGTTTTCGGTAAGGGCAGCTGCAGCACCTAAGGTTCTGGTTCGAACCTGATTAAAATAGGTTATGGCATTTGTTTTATCGCCGTCAAGCATTAAGGCTTCAGCATACATTAACAGTGCATCGGCATAGCGGGTTACCATATAATTGTAATCGGTACCGGTATTTGCAAAGGTTTTTACAGTTGCTGCCGGTGGGCTCAATTTGCATGCCCAGGCTTGAATAGGAGGGGTGTCTCCCGGGCATTTACCGGAATCAACAGATGTTGTATATCTTACAAAATCCTTACTGTTTGAGAAATCGCACATTAAGTTATGCTCAACTAGCATCTGATTACTTGCATTTGCAGCCAAGCGCTTTCCAATATCTACCCCCATCCATTTAAACCAATCGCTGGGTTGTCCTGCTGCTAAATTGTAGTTTACTTCAAAAACCGATTCGGTATTAAATTTATTGGTTGGCAGAAATAACGTTTTGTAATCGGTAAGTAAAGAATAGTTTCCCGCTGCTTTATCAACAATAAGTTGTTTTAATGTTTCAGCAGCTTTTGCTGGATTATTCAAAGTTAAATATACTTTTCCAAGAATTGTAAGGGCAGCTCCTTTGGTAGCTCTTGCTTCTTCACCTTTCAGGGCAGCATCGCCTTTTTTATAGCAATTGGCAAAAGCAAATTCGAGGTCGGGAATAATTACTGCATTATAAATTTCTTCTCTGGCAGTTCTTCCTATTCCAAATGCTTTGTTAGGATCCTCAAACGGTTCGGTAAACATTGGAACATCTCCGTAAATTCTAACAAGATTAAAATAGGCCAGTGCACGAAGGAAATGCGCTTCTCCCAGAAAAGCATTAACAATTGTCTCTTCTGCCGGAGTCTTAGCCTTATATTTATTAATTACAGCAATAATATTGTTGCAATTAACAATCATTTTAAAGCTGTTATTCCAGATATTACCTTGCGAATTACTATTGGTTTTTGTAAAAATATGCCAGGCACTATTCCATCCAAAATCTTTTCCATCATCTGACATGAGCTCAATAATGAGCGGCATATCAGACCGATTGTATATACTTTGCAGTTTTTTGTAGCAACCCGCAACCCCGGTTTTTATTTCATTTATATTAGTAAAAAAGGTACCAGTTGAAAGCGTATCCTCGGGTTGTCTGTCCAGGAAGTCCTCGGAGCAGGAAAATAATAAAGTAGCTATTAGGATTACTGTATATATTTTTTTCATTTTTTTTCTTTTTAGTTTTCTTATTACAATGCCAGATTTATACCAAAACTGATTGTCCTTGCCAACGGATACGCTCCACGATCGATACCCTGCGATAAGGTGGAATTACCCTTAAAGTTAGTTTCAGGGTTGAAACCAGGATATTTGGTGATTAGAAGGGCATTCTGAATATTAACATAGAACCTGGCATTGTCAACATTTAACTTACGAACAATATTTTTTGGCAAAGTATAGCCAAAAGCAATATTTTGAATGTTGACATATGTTCCCTTATACAGTAATGTTCCCGATAAATCGGTTCCTTCGTAGTTTTTACGTGTGGGAGCAGCGTATTTAGCATTGGTTCTGTCGGGGCGCCAGTAATTATTGTAATAATCGGTAGTAGTATTAAGTAGTCCGGCACCTCGGCCAAATACTCCCTGATACTCCATCATGGAGATATCGCTACCGTGTGTTGCATTTACCTGCACTGAAAGATCGAAGCCTTTGAATTCAAATGAATTCGTCATACCCCATATGAAATCGGGGAAAGCTGAGCCGATAATAGTTTTATCGCTTCCATCGAGAATTCCGTCGCCATTTACATCGGCAACTTTTGGCATTCCTGGGTTTGAACGGTTTCTCCACAGTGGTGAGTTTGCGCCAAAAATTGGCGATGTTTTTACGTCTTCCCAATTTTCATAAGGCCCTAAATCAACCATTCCCCATATCCCGGCTAATGGCTTGCCTTCGGTGGTATAGCAATCGTCTTGAATAATTGGCCGTTTATCTTTACCAATATCAAGTACGCGGTTGCGGGAGTAGTATAGGTTAAAATCAGTTGTCCATTTAAAATCACCTACTAAATTGCTTGTGTTAACAACCCATTCGAATCCGCGATTTCGCATTGCTCCAATATTTGCAGTATAGGAACCAAAGCCTGTTATATTAGGTAATGGCATATTAAAGAGCATATCTTCGGTTTCCCGGTAGAAATAGTCAACGCTCAATCTGATCCTGCTTTTCAAGAATTGAATATCTGTTCCGAGGCTATAATCTGTTGTAGTTTCCCATCCCAGTGTAGGATTCGAAACCTTTCCTGTTTCATAGGCAGAAATTACGGATGACGAGGCTCCAAAAATATAGGAAGATGCAGATAGTGTATTTAAAGCTAGGTAATTAGAAATTCCTGAGTTGCCAATTTTACCCCAGCCACCCCGAATTTTAAAGTCGGTAATATACTTTTTAAGGGGTTCGAAGAACGATTCGTCTGAGGCGCGCCATGCTAGCGAAAAGGATGGAAATACCCCCCATTTATTGTCTTTGCCAAATTTAGACGAACCGTCTCGCCGAACACTGGCAGTAAGGTAATATTTCGCGCCATAATTATACATTACACGGGCATAAGTTCCAATCATAGTTTCGGATGAACTGTTTGTCCTTGCATCGTTTAGTGCATTAACTACAGTAGTTGCCTGGTTTAGTGTAGAAACCATGTTGGATGGAAAATCATACTTTTTTATTAAATTACTACGGTAAGAAGTTTCTTCAGCCGAATATCCAGCCATTCCAGTTACCGAATGCTTTCCAAACGTATTCTGATAGGTAAGGAAGTTCTGGGAATTATAGTATAAACGTGTATTTGTTTGGTTTGTACCTTCTGTCCTCGAAAATGTCTGCGCTGTTGTCGGAACCGTGCTGGGGATAAAATAATTCTGTTCCCAATATCTGAATTCATTATGAAATTCCGACCGAAAAGTAAGATTTTTCAGAAGTTTAATTTCTGTAAAAATGGAACCTAAATTTTTAGCAGTTCTTCTTTCATCCTTTTTTTGAAATTGCGACAATGGATTAACAAATGTACTAAAGTTCCAGTCCCATGGACCGTCAAGAACTGTGCCGTAATAAATAGGATCGCCTTTACTGTCGGTAGGAGCCCATATAGGAACCATCGCTACTGCATTATAAAATGGATTGGAGGTATTTCCTCCTTCGGTGTTTGATAATACACTTAAATTTTCAATAGATGGAGCCAGGTTTAAGCCCAGTTTCAACCATTTATTCACTTTGACATCTACATTGGCTCTGAATGAAACACGATTATACCCGGAAGTAGGTACAATCCCTTCCTGATCAAAATATCCTCCCGAAACCATGTACGAAATATTTTCTGTTCCACCGGTTGCCGATAATTGAACATCATTTACTTTTCCAACTCTTGTAATTACATCCTGCCAATTGGTGCTGTATGGAGAATTGTAGCATGTGTCGCTTACCGTAATCCACCGGGCATGTTTTGATCCTGGCTGTGCCATAGCCGAAGCATGTTGGGAATATTTTGCCCAGTTGGCAATGCGCAAAGAGGGGTCGTCAGACCACTGCCAGAGCGAAGCATTGGGGTCGTTGGTTCCGAAATTCGGATCTTCAATTATATAAGCGTTAGCCCGGGCATCATCCATATATTGCAGGAAATCTTCCCTGCCTAAAACGTCAACTTTGTGAATCATTTTCTGAACCCCAGTGCTAACATTAATGCTTATAACAGGTTTACCTGTTTTACCTCTTTTTGTAGTAATAAGTATTACACCATTAGCAGCTTGCGTACCATAGATTGCACTGGAAGAGGCATCTTTCAGAACTTCAATGGATTCTATATCAGCTGGATTTATGGAGTTGAGAGGGTTTTCATTTTTATCAAATCCATCTTTCAACGGAAATCCATCAATTACAAAAAGAGGACTGGTACTTGCATTAATTGAGCCTACTCCCCGAATATTAATGTTTGTACCTCCGCCAGGGGCTGCATTGGTGTTTGATATTCTTACTCCTGCCATTTTTCCTGAAATAGCCTGTGCAAAGTTAGATACTGGTTTGTCTTTCAAATCTTCCGAAGAAATGGACGAAATTGCTGTAGATATATCCCTTTTTTTCATTGTTCCATACCCAATTACTACTACTTCTTCGAGTTTTGTAATGTCAGGAACTAAATTGACATCAATATTGGACTGACCAGAATAGGAAATTCGTTCGGTATTATAGCCAAGATACGAAATTAAGAGAACGGCATCAGACTTAGGGATTTCTAAACTAAACTTTCCGTCAATATCAGTTGCGACGCCTATTGTTGTTCCTTCAATTAAAATATTAGCGCCAATAATGGGGTCACCATTAGTAGCATCTTTAACAGTACCCGTTATTTTCTGCTGTTGTAGTGCAAATGGGGAAATAACAACGATGTTGTTTTCCAATATATTATATGTTGCAGTTGTTTGTTTTAACAGAACATCTAATACTTTTTCCAGCGATGATCCTTTAAGGTTAATAGATACAGTATTATCCAATACCCCGAAATCATCCGAATAAAAAAATCGGTAGGAGGATTTACTCTCTACGATCTTTAGGACTTCCTTTACTGAAATCTCGTTTACAGAAATATCCAGTTTTGTCCCCTGAGAGAATAAGGATGCAGTTACATGCATCGTAGTTACCAATGTGAGTAGAAATGATAGTTTCATAGTTAGTAGTAAAAATTTTAATCCTATAGGTAAGTGAATAGGACTACCATTACGAATTTTTTTCATAATTTTACGTCAGTTTAGTTAAATATTTAATTGAACTTATTACCCGGTGCTTAAGGGTATTACAAGAATTGAAACGAATTGGGCCGCAATCCCGATTCGTTTTTTTGTTTGTTGTTATTCTGTCATAGGCAACCTTATTTTAATAGTTAGTAGTTAGAATATTAATTCTTCTTATAGAATTTGCTCATTAGTTCAGTATCTTCCGCGACATTAATAACCCCCTTCTCAATTTTGTAGTTAACTGGAATAGTGTGTCGCATAATTGTCATTATTTGTTCAATAGTTTCGTTTTCCAAGGTTCCTGAAAAATGGAACTGCTTAATGGTATCGGAGTCAAAATGAATTTTAATATTATAGCGTCGCTCGAAATCACGTGCCAAATCGCCTAGTTTTTGTTTTTGGATAACCCAACGGGCATCTTTCCAGGAGGTGAATAATTCAGTATTTACCTGTTCAATTATTGTAACAGGAATTGAAGTCAATTCGTTTCCAGAGGCGTCGAAAGTGTTTTGGTCATTATTTTTGGACTGTAAGGCAATATTTTGATTGTTGGATGCAAGGGTTTGTTTTTCTTTGAAGTAAGTAACCGTTTCTTTGGGATTCATCTGTACTATAAAATCCTTATTCTTATTATCCTTCCCTTCAATTATAACTTTTCCTTTAACCAGGGTGGTGACAATAGAAGCATCTTCGGGGTATGCTTTTACATTAAACATTGTGCCCAGGGCTTTAATAGAAAGCTTCCCGGTTTTTACAATAAACGGCTTTTCGCGATTTGTAATTACACTAAAATAGGCTTCTCCCAGAAGTTTTACTTCCCTGTTTTCCTGGTTATATGTTGCACCGTACTCTAGCTTACTACCGCTATTCAACCATACTTTAGTACCATCGGGCAATGTGGTAATCGCTCTGGATCCTAATGTGGCTTCAACCACTACATTGTCGCTTTTGATTGAGTGGGTATTTTTCCCAAGTTGTTTATAAACTAAAGTTCCCGAAAGAACCACCATAAATAAAATTGCAGCAATTTTCAGTAATTGATTCAGATACTCGTTATTTATGAAACGGTATTTGGGAGATTCAGGCAACGCAGCCCGTTTCGGGTCTTTTACTTCCGAAAGGGTGTTCAAATATTGGGATGTATTTTCGGATGTTACCTGCGCGGTGGCTAGCCAAACGTTTCGAATAGAATTGAAATAGGAAAGGTTCTCTGTAGATTCAGTTAACCAATTCGAGAGCGATTGGTTTTCAATAGAGGTTGTTTCTCCTGAAAGATACCGGATAATATAGTCGTCAATATCAAAGTTTGCGTCAGTCACAGTAGTAAAATAATCTTGTTTCCACTATGACGTAATTTCAATCCGGTTGGTCTACACGAAAATGAAAATTATTCTAAAAATTCTTTCATCGATTCCTACAATTTTTGCATCGCCCTTACCATCTGAGTTTTTACAGTGCTTAAGGAAACAGATAACTTCGCAGATATTTCACTATAGGAGAGTTGTTCGTATCGGCACAATAAGAAAATCTCCTTGCATTGTGGGGGTAAATCATCGATCGCTTTTTGCAACAATATATCCAGCTCCTCCGAAAATAATATATCAAAAAAATGTCCCTGGTCTTTTACTTCGAAAATTTGCATTCGAAATTGCAAATCATCGTACGATAGCGCTTTGATTGCTTGCCGGGTTTTTTCTTTACGTAAATGGTCAATGCAGGCGTTATGAACCGTTTTGTAAAGGTAGGATTTCAGAGAAGAGGAAATTTCTTGTAAACCTTGGGTATTCCATATTTTCAGAAATACTTCCTGAACAACATCTTTTCCTTGTTCAAAGTCGTTTAAAATACTTTTAGAATAAATGGTTAACGGCTGAAAGTATAAACGGATCAACATGCTATATGCACGCTGGTCGCCCGATTTTAATCCTTTAAGTATTTCTTTGTCAACCTGCTCCATTTAACTCATGGCAGATAAAATTTCGCTTAAAATTTGTCAAAAATAATGAATAATTCGTATCTCCGACTTTAAGAATAATTAAGCAGGTAATGTTGCAATTTTCAAAAAAAAAATAGCTGCCGATAAGGGACAAGGATTATAAATTTCAATTTTCCATTTCTAGTTTTCGATTTGGAAGAATTCAATATCATCTTTAAGACTATTTGCCTCTTTTTCAACATCAATAGCAGCAGAAGCCATGTTATCTGACATTACACTGTTTTGCTGAATAATTTCTGTTAGCTGATTTATAGCGGTATTTATTTGTGTTACCCCACTTTTTTGTTCAAAGCTGGAGGCTGCAATTTCCTTTATCAAAACAGTAGTAGATTCAATTTCGGGAGTAAGTTTAATCATCATGTTATGCGCTTTTTCCGAAATTTGGAGTGTTGTATTCGACAGTCCAATAATTTGGTCGGCGGCAGTACGGCTTTTTTCGGCAAGTTTACGCACTTCGGCTGCTACTACCGAAAAACCACGTCCGTGTTCGCCAGCCCTGGCTGCTTCAACAGCTGCATTTAGCGCCAACAGGTTGGTTTGGAAGGCAATATCATTGATGATCGTTATTTTCTCGGTAATTTGTTTGGTATATTCTAAACTCAGTTCCATTTCGGTAGTAAGTTTTTTGATACCATCGGATGTGGATGTGGAAGTCTTTTCAGTTTTAGCAGCATGGTCGAAATTTTGATCTATAGCAGACGCTATTTCTTCCATGGTAGATGATACTTCTTCGGCCGAAGAAGCTTGCTGGTTAGCACCGGTAGCCACATTCGCAGAAATGTCCCTCATTTTGCTGCTCGATTCTGTAACTTTCTCGGCTCCTTTGCTTATATTTCCTACGATTGAAATAAGTTTAAGGCTTACATTGTCGATAGTTCACTGTAAATCTCCAATTTCATCGCTCGAGTATTTCTGCGATTCCCCGGCAAATAATTTCCCGTTACTTAGATCGGAGAGTCTTAATCCTACTTCCGAAAGCTTGGTCGAAATATTCTTATTGAAAAGGTAGATTATTACGATTGACGACAATACAACACACACTAGGGAGCCAATTACAAAAAGCCAAACAATGGTAGCTTTTTGTTTTGCAATATTATCAGCTTTGGCTTTGATGTAAAGAAAACCGATAAACTTGCCATCATCAAAACGTATAGGGCTGATGTTTTCGTAAAAAGTTTTACCGGCTGACGTTATTTTTTTAAAAGCCGGATCTTTCAATTCATTTTTAAATTCTATATAACTACTAATTTCAGGTATTTCTGAAACTGCTTTATCGCGGTACTTTTGATTCAGAGAGTAGTATATTTTTCCATTCGCGCCAATGGCATAGCATTCTTCAATCTTTTCTCCAACAATACTTTCAAGCGTAACTTTATTTTCGGCCGATTCGTAACGCAAAACTTCTTTCGCCATTAATTGTCCAGGGGTTTGAATTTGTTTTTCAATCCTTGTTTCAATTTCCCGACTGAAACGTTCTATATAAAACAATCCAAGACCCAAAAGCGCAATGATTTCGGTAATTATAATTATTGATCCAATTCTATAAGAAAGTTTGTTTGTTATTTTATC
>JAIFLU010000116.1 GCA_020048915.1 Bacteroidota bacterium
AGATTTAGTTAAATTTAACAAAAACGATTTACTTAAATTCAGAAATTTTGGTAAGAAGTCGTTAACCGAACTAGATGAACTGCTTGAATCGATGAATCTGATGTTCGGGATGGATATAAGCAAATACAAATTAGACAAGGACTAGAACAATGAGACATTTAAGGAAGATTAATCACCTTGGCAGAACAAGCTCTCATCGTAAGGCATTAATGTCAAACATGGCAGCTGCCCTTATTTTGGAAAAGCGGATAACTACAACTACCGCTAAGGCTAAGGCATTACGTATGTACGTTGAGCCACTTATTAATAAATCAAAAGAAAACACTACTCATTCCAGACGCGTAGTTTTCAGTCACCTTCAAAACAAATTTGCAGTTAGTGAATTGTTTAAGGAGATAGCTGCTAAAATTGTGAATCGTCCTGGAGGATATACCCGTATCTTAAAGATTGGCACTAGAGAAGGTGATAACGCAGAAATGTGTATTATTGAGTTAGTTGATTACAATCTTAATATGCTTTCTGCTGGAAGTGAAGATAAAACTAAGGCTACTCGTAAGAGCAGACGTGGTGGAAAAAAGAAAGCCAGTGAAGGTGCTGTTGATGCTAAAGTTGTAAGTGAACCTAAAAAGGCTAAAGCTGTAAAGGCTAAAACTGAATCTGCTTCAGAAGCTAAAATTGCACCTGAAAAGGATTCGTCAGAGTCATAAGCTATGATATTTATATTTGAAAAGGGATAAGGTTTTTTGTACCTTATCCCTTTTTATCTTTCATAAAACGAAATATTAACATTAAAACTAAATTATTATGGGTCAAATAGTAAGTGTTCATGCCCGCGAAATATTGGATTCTCGTGGAAATCCAACTATCGAATGTGAAGTTATCTTATCCAGTGGGGCAGTGGGGCGTGCCGCAGTTCCTTCCGGTGCATCTACCGGCGAGAACGAAGCGATAGAACTTCGCGATGGAGACAAAAAACGGTATCTTGGGAAAGGTGTCCTTAAAGCCGTTAATAATGTAAATGAGATAATTGCAAAAGAAATTATTGGATTGAGTGCCATGGATCAAGTTGCAATTGATCGCAAGATGATCGAATTAGATGGTACTAAAACTAAAAGTAATTTAGGAGCAAATGCAATTTTAGGTGTTTCTTTAGCTGTTGCAAAAGCTGCAGCAGATCATCATGGATTACCACTTTATCGTTATATTGGAGGGACAAATGCTAAGGTTTTACCTGTTCCGATGATGAATATTATTAATGGGGGTTCGCATTCCGATGCGCCTATTGCTTTTCAGGAGTTTATGATCCGTCCTGTTGGGGCATCCTCATTTCGTGAAGGGTTACGTTATGGAGCTGAAGTTTTTCATGCCTTGAAATCTATTCTTAAAGCAAAGAATCTTAGCACTGCTGTTGGAGACGAAGGCGGATTTGCACCTAACTTTTCTGGTGGTACTGAAGAGGCTTTGGATAGTATTTTAGCTGCAATTGAAAAAGCCGGATACCAGGTAGGTAAAGACATTACTATTGGACTGGATTGTGCAGCAAGTGAGTTTTTCAAAGATGGTATTTACGACTATACAAAATTTGAAGGAGCCAAAGGGATTAAAAGAAATTCGCAGCAGCAAGCTGAGTATTTAAAAGAGCTTTCAACGAAATACCCTATCGACTCAATTGAAGATGGTTGTTCTGAAAACGATTGGGCCGGCTGGAAAATATTAACCGACTTAATTGGCGATAAAGTTCAATTAGTGGGTGACGATTTATTTGTTACAAATGTTGAGTATCTCCAAAAGGGTATTAAACAGGGATGTGCAAATTCGATATTGATTAAGGTTAACCAAATTGGAACGCTTACAGAAACTCTCGATGCGATTGAAATGGCACATCGTGCGGGTTATACTTCTGTAACATCACATCGCTCCGGAGAAACCGAAGATGCTACAATTGCTGATATTGCTGTTGCAACTAATTCAGGACAAATTAAAACTGGTTCATTGAGCCGTTCCGACCGGATGGCAAAATATAACCAACTACTTAGAATTGAAGAGGAGCTTGGAGATCTCGCAATTTACGGGTATAAAAAATAAGCAACTTTCCTTATATTTAAAGAGGCTGTGTAAAAAGTATTTATGCAGCCTCTTTCATTTTTATTTTTCGGGTTCTATATTTGAATTTGTTCCGATATCACTTTTACTCCATATCTCCCGAAATGAAATATTTTTAATTAATTGATTTAGGGAAAATCAGATGAAAAGCCGTTGAATTTTGACTTTTCGGAGGGTCTTATTTTAATTTTTAAATAGCACTTTCAGGATGTGGTTTGTTGCATCCCCGTGATTGAAAATATTACACAACCTTACTTACAATTGTTTTAAAACTGTGAAGTAAGTATAAAAATGTCTGATATTTTATTTTAACGTTACAACATGGACAACATTTGTTGATTATTGGCTGTAAATTCCCGGGATTTGAACTGAATTTATCAACACCTTAAATTCTGAAATTTAATTAATTACGAGGTTTGCGAATAATTCGGGTTAATAATATCGTGCTGAATAATCTTAACCAATTTTATTAGATTTGCGAACGACTTTTTTTTAGGATATTTGCGAAATTAGCTTACTTTTAAAAAAAAATTACTACCTACTACTGAATGGCATTTGATTTCTCATCCAACTGGAATCTTATAAAAAGCGGGGATCTCCTTGCATTTAAAAAGCTATTCATAGAAGTCAGCCCATCACTTATAAATTATTCCTGCCAAATCACCAGAGATAGATTTCTTGCCGAAGAAGTCGTTCAAGATGTTTTTGTTACTATCTGGCAGAACCGCCATCAAGTTGAAATAACGGCATCGGTAAAATCATATCTGTATCAAACGGTTCATAATTTCTCTGTAAATAAGGTGCTGCATCAAAATGCAAAAAAAAATGCTATCGGTGTATTGGTTTCGGAAGATGCATGGCAAACATTGGAGCAATACTTTCATGTAGATGATTTTGTAATTGAAAAGCTGGAAGCTCAGGAAACCGAAAGTATAATTAATACCATTATTGAGCATTTACCTGACCAATGCCGCGAAATTTTTAAATTGAGCAGGTTCGCTAATCTCAGCAATATGGAAATTGCTGCCCGATTAAATATTTCTGTTAGTACTGTGAAAACCCAGATATATCGAGGTCTGGATAAAATCAGGGAAAATTTATTTCAGAAAAAGTAAAAATATTTTGACTTGTTGTAGTCTCCCTTCAACAAAATCTTGTCGTATTCTTTAGAAGCACATCTATGCAAAATCAAACTTACATTTCAGAAGATATTCAATTGTTAATAGTTTGTTATTTAACAAAAACTATTACCAGTACCGATTCTTTAAAACTTCAGGAATGGATTGAGAGCGATCCATACAATAGCCAGCTCTTTCAGCAATTTACATCTTCATGGTTGGTAACATCAAATTCCAACGATCAAAAACACATAGATATTCCATCTCTTTGGAGTAGAATCGAAAGAGAAATTAATTCCTCTGAGAAACCTACAGTATCTATTTCCAAAGCAAAAACTAAGATGCTTAGCCGCTTTCAAATTGCAGCAAGCTGGTTTATCAGTATTTGTATAGGCTCACTCTTTACATGGTATCTCACGTATGAACCGGTCGAGTCTGCAATTAAAACAACCGAATATACCGTTCCTAAAGGATCTAAAAGTACGATCAAACTTCCTGATGGCTCCACTGTCTGGCTCAATGCCGGAAGCAGAATTGCCTATTTTAGTGATTTCGATAAAAAGGAGCGAATAGTTTACCTGTCAGGGGAAGCGTATTTTGCTGTTGCCACCAATAAAAATAAACCTTTTGTAGTGAGGACTTCCGATATTCTGGTTCGTGCATTAGGTACCAGGTTTAACGTGAAAGCTTATCCCGACGAAAAAACAATTACAACTACCTTAGAAGAAGGTGTTATTGACATTCAGGTGATTAATGGAAACAAAAAGGACAACCCACAAATAAAAATCAAACCAAATGAGAAATTGGTTTTTTATAAATCGGGGAAAGTTGAATTACCCGTTGATCGATCTGTTGAGAAAGTGCAGAAAATTCAGGTAATAGATAAAAATATTAAAGTAGAGGAAAATATTAATACTGAATTATATACCTCGTGGAAAAGCGATAAGTGGATTATAGAAGGTGTTACCTTAAATAGACTTGCCACCATGCTGGAACGAAGGTATAATATGACCATACACTTCGATAACGATGGTTTGGAACAATATAAGTTTACCGGTATTATCGAAAACGAAACCATCGAGCAAATACTCAATGCTTTAAGATATACAGCTCCGTTAAAGTATAAAATTGAAAAGGATACTATTTATTTGTCGGTCGATCCAAAATTGAAATCGAATTTTGAACGCATTATAACTACTAGAAATAATAACTAATTCACTAACTAAAAACTGGAGAAAAGTATGAGTCCACCCAACCATTAAGAAAAAAAGGGAGTAGTTTGCACCTACCCCCTGAAAGCTTTTTGTAAAAAAAATAGTAGAAAAAAAATCATTACCGGGAACAGCGTGTCCATTTGTCGCCTATTCCCCTAAAACTACTACAAATTATGAAAATATCAGTACTACTTACGTGCCTGCTAACACTCAGTGTATCTGGTTCCATCTATTCGCAGAACACACTGCTTAATTTGGACATTAAGGATAAAACAGTTCGCGATGTTCTTAAGACAATTGAGAAGCAATCTGATTTTCGTTTCTTTTACAACGACGAATTTACCGATTTGAATAAATCAATTTCCATGTCGGCTGATAATAAGTCGATTGAAGATGTTTTATCTGAAGTTTTTATTAACGCCAATGTAACTTATAAGGTTTTGGAAAATAATTTGGTGGTTATTGCACCTGTTACATCCATTCAACAAATTGTAATAACAGGTACCGTTTCAGATTCCAAGGGGCAAGCTTTACCGGGGGTTAACATCCTTGTTAAAGGAACCTCTATTGGAGTAATCTCAGATATGGACGGAAAATATTCTATAACGGTTCCTTCTGATGAGGCCATTCTGCAGTTTTCATACATTGGATATTTAACAGAAGAGAAAAGTGTTAAAGGAATGACCATTGTAGATATGGTATTAATTGAAGATATTAAAAAATTGGAAGAAGTAGTTGTAATTGGTTATGGTACATCCAAAAAACGTGATCTTACCGGTGCAGTAACATCCGTTAAAGCAGAACGTATTGAAAATGAAAGGCCCCAAGCTGTGCAGGACTTGTTACGTGGTAATATTGCCGGGTTGTCGGTTGGTTTCTCAACTTCAGCGAAAGGGGGAGGCGACCTGGAAGTTCGTGGACAGAACAATGTAAGATCTACTTCTTCTAACACTCCTTTGCTTGTTTTAGATGGAGTTATTTATCAGGGCGCTATGGAAGATATTAACCCCAATGATATTCAAACCATAGATGTTTTAAAAGACGCATCTTCATCTGCCGTATATGGTGCAAAGGCGGCAAATGGAGTTATTCTTATTACTACTAAAAAAGGGAAACAAGGCAAACCTGTAATAAACGTTACCTCTAGTGTAGGTATTGCCCAAATTGCTACCATGCAGGATGTTTATGATCCGGAGGGGTTTGTTAATTGGCGTACCGATGTTTTAAAATCAATGAATTATTATAATGCTGCTGTTAAGAACAAGCTTTATACATTTGATGACCCCTCAAAGCTACCTGACGGAGTAACTGAAACAATGTGGAGAGATGGTAAAACAGGAGAACTTACGGATATCTGGTTGAGTCGTATTGGCTTTTTACCTGTTGAAGTGGCAAATTATAAGGCAGGCAAATCTGTAAATTGGAATGATTTGGTATTTCAAACAGGTAAACGTCAGGATCATAATGTTTCTTTATCCGGGAAAAAAGATGAAGTGACATATTATGGATCTGTTGGTTATAATAAAAATGAAGGAGTTATTGT
>JAIFLU010000105.1 GCA_020048915.1 Bacteroidota bacterium
GTTTCGCAACTCAATACCATCAAGAAAAATCTCGAAAAACAATTTTTAGAAATTTTAGCCCAAAACCAATGATCCGACTTCTATCCATCGAATGGCTTAAGCTTCGCCGATACAGAGCCTTTAATATTTTAATGCTCTTATATTATGTAGTGTTGATTGCTGTTTGTGCCAGTGTAATGGCTTTTTTGGCATATATCAAAAGCAAAGGGGTGCAGATTAAAGATTTATTTGATCCTACCACCATACCCTTTTACGATTTTCCGGATATCTGGCAGAATCTTACCTATCTGGCCACTTATCTGAATGTATTTCCTGCGTTTATGATTATTATTTCGATTACCAACGATGTGGCATTTAAAACCATGCGCCAGAATATAATCGATGGGTTAAACCGGATGGACTATTTTCTGTCTAAGTTCAGTTTTATTTTTGCTGTAAGCTTGTTTAGCACCCTGGTTATTTTTATCACCGGTCTAATATTGGGGTCTGTCTATTCTTACGATAAAAGTGTAGAGGCTATGTTTTCGTCTTCTTACTTTCTACTAGGTTTTTTGTTGAACAATCTCAGTTTTTTTACGTTTTCTTTTTTACTTGCTTTGCTCATCAAGCGTACAGGAATTGTGATTGTGCTTTTGGGGATTTACACTTTTTTTGCTGAACCGCTTACCGCAGTTATACTCGAAAATGTAAAAGAATTACCCCAATTTTGCCACGAAATGACCGCTTATTTCCCTATAAAAGCCCTCAATAACCTGGTCCCAAATCCATTTGGCCGATATTTGTTTATGGAAATTACCGATTTTATTTCGATCAAAAGTTTAAGCATTGCCTTTGGACAACTTAGTATTTATTTAACGCTAATTTGGCTATTGCTTAAAAAACGCGATGTTTAAAATCAGTAGTCCGTTTAAATAACCTGATTGTTCACTAAAAAATAAGCCAGTCACCCGAAATTCCGTTTTATTGCCTATTTTTACGGGGAAATGGAAAAAAATTGGATAATTAAGGAACCTGGCAACCCTGCAGATGTTGATCATCTTGTGGAAGTTTTGGGGATCGATCGTGTATTAGCTGTATTGCTTTCGCAAAGGGGGATACGTACGTTCGATGAGGCGAAAGCTTTTTTCCGACCCGAATTATCCGGGCTCCACGATCCGTTTTTAATGAAAGATATGGACAAAGCTGTCAGCCGGCTTTGTAAAGCCATTGACGGAAACGAAAAAATCCTGATCTATGGCGATTACGATGTTGATGGAACCACAGCCGTAGCGCTTGTTTATCTGTTTCTGAAAAGCATTTATTCGAATATCTCTTTTTATATTCCAAATCGTTACGACGAAGGATACGGAATTTCTATCAAAGGGATTGACCATGCCAAAAAAGAAGGCATAACGTTGGTAGTGGCTTTAGATTGCGGCATTAAAGCAATTGAAAAAATTCAGTATGCCCGCAAATGCAAAGTCGATTTTATTATCTGCGATCACCATTTTCCGAGCGATGAAATACCCGAAGCAGTCGCAGTATTGGATCCCAAGCGGCTTGATTGTTCATATCCTTATAAGCACCTTTCGGGATGCGGTGTCGGATATAAATTTATGCAGGCCCTGGCTATCTCCAAAGGCGTTCCCATGGAGGAACTGGAGCAATTGCTCGATTTAGTTGCTGTAAGTATAGCCTCTGATATTGTTCCTATTACCGGAGAAAACAGAATTTTAGCGCATTTCGGATTAAAAAAACTTAGTGAGAACCCTACCATGGGACTTCGGTCGGTTATTAAAACTGCCGGGATTGAAAATAAGGATATCACCATTGACGACATTGTTTTTAAAATTGGCCCACGCATAAATGCTGCCGGGCGTATTGAATCGGGAAACCGCGCGGTCGACCTTCTGATATCGCAGGATGCCGGTTTGGCAAGCTCCATGAGCGATATAATAAACGATTTTAACAACACTCGAAAAACATTTGATTCTACCATTACCTCAGAAGCGTTAAAAGCTCTGGCGAACGATCCGCTGGTAAAACAAAAACGTGCTACCGTTCTTTTTAACCCTAAGTGGCACAAGGGCGTGATAGGTATTGTAGCTTCGCGATTAGTCGAAAGCTATTACCGGCCTACCGTTATTCTAACTGAATCGAATGGCTTTGCAACAGGATCAGCCCGCTCTATTGACGGATTTGATTTATACCAGGCAGTGGATGCTTGCAGCGACTTGCTCGAAAATTTTGGAGGACATATGTTTGCCGCCGGGCTAACCATGAAACTCGAAAATGTTGAGCTCTTTAAAAAACGGTTTGAAGAGGTGGTAGCCCGAAATCTCACCGAAGATCAGCTAATTCCGCATATTGAAATTGATGCACAACTGGAACTAAGCGATATAAATCCGAAGTTTTACAGGATATTAAAACAATTTCAACCTTTCGGCCCCGAAAACATGGCGCCGGTTTTTTTAACCAAAAATGTTTCCGATAACGGATGCGGAAGAGCCGTTGGTTCATTAGGCGGCCATTTAAAACTCGAACTTATACAGGAAGCGGAGCCATTTCATACCTATCCGGCCATCGGATTTCAAATGGGACAACACTGGAATTATATTAAAACCGGAAGTCCTTTTGATATTTGTTATTCTATTGAAGAAAACGAATTTCGCGGAAACATTACCCTTCAGATACGTTTAAGGGATATTAAATAAATCCATCCTGTCATTCTGACACAATTCCTTTCTGGAACATAAATTGTTTGGACAAATTCTAAATAATAATAAAGCCTATGAAATTCGTAGCAAATTATTTAGATGAACCCGGTGCTGGAATTTATGACCAGAAAGATTCAGATTTACTCGATTCATATTCTAACACGGTTGTAAACGTGACCAAGAGAGTGAGTAGCTCTGTAGTCCAGGTAAAAGTTATTAAGAACAGGAAAAAAGGGGATAATACTGCGTCATCCCGGTCGCTAGAGGCAAATGGATCCGGTTTTTTAATATCAACGGATGGCTTGCTGGTTACCAATAATCATGTGGCAGGCGATTGTGAGAAAATATCCATTGTGTTGCAGGATGGACGAACTTTTCAACCCGTAATAATAGGTTTCGATCCATACACCGATATGGCGGTTTTGAAAATTGATGCCACTGGTTTAAAGGCACTGAGTTTCGGAAATTCGGACGCCTTGCAGGTAGGACAAATGGCTATTGCTGTGGGAAATCCCTTTGGTTTTAATTATTCGGTCACTGCTGGGGTAGTAAGCGCATTGGGTCGAACCCTTCGTTCCGAATCGGGAAGGATGATTGAGAATGTGATTCAGACCGATGCGGCTTTAAATCCGGGTAATTCCGGAGGGCCATTGGTGAACTCCAGGGGAGAAGTAATTGGCGTAAATACTGCCATTATTGCCATGGCGCAGGGTTTGTGTTTTGCGGTTTCGTCCAACCTTGCCCGTTATATTATCGGGAAAATTGTTCTGGAGGGTAAAGTGAAAAGGGCTTTTATCGGAATCGCTGGGCAAACCATCCATCTCTCGGAGCGAATTGTGTCGTATAATAAACTCGATACGGAAAGCGGTGTTTTTGTGGCTGAAAAGGACCGGTACGAAGGGGTATATAATTCCGAGATATTTAAGGGGGATATCATTGTTGGCCTCAATCAATCGTCGGTTCATTCGGTCGATGATCTTCACCGGTTGCTGAATGAAGATATGATTGGGAAAGTAATTGACCTGACTGTTCTTCGAAATAACTTAAAAACAATTATTAAAGTGATCGCAGGAGAATTGAAAGCGGCATAAAAGTCTCCGGGTAATTATTTTTAAGGATAATTTCACGGAGAGGCTGCTACTCTATAAGGCAGATTTTAAAAACTGTAAATAACCTGAAACCTTATATCGGAGCGGGTATTTCCATTAATCTGATAATTTCCGCTGCTCAGGGCTTGTTCGCGCGGATAGACTGATTGGGAATATTTTATCCAGAAATCAAGGCGATCGAGAAGTGCAAATTTTGTCATTACATAATATCGTTGACCTTGTTTATAGCAAACATAAGAGGTGAAAGCATATAGCACATCGTTTTCGAATGTATATATCCGCGCATCATAATCTTCGGCATCAAAAACGGCGTAACGCAGATAAACTGAAAGCGGCCATTGTTGCGCAGTAAAGCGAATATCCTGATAAGCCATATAGCCATTTAAAGCGGAGGTATTTTCGGTTTTAACAAAGTTAGTTTCTACCCGTGTTTGAAGCAGGAATTGGTTGTTTACTGCATATCGCAAATGAACACGAAACCGGTTTGCACTGGTATTTGCCAGTGTGTTAAAGATTCCGTCAGTACTTAGCTGATTTTTTTGCTTCTGCTTAAACCGGACCTGAAAATATCCCGAAAATGGATTTCCGCTAGCGTAATCAGCCTGCACCAGGAAGTCCCTGCCGGATGATGGCGCATCAACCCCATCTTTTAACCACGGAAAATGGTAGAAATCTGCATAGGTAGAGAATGTCCAGTGTTTTATCAACACTAATTTAAATCCGGCATAAATTCCTTCTTCGTTTTGTACCCTGCTGTTTTCTCCAAAAGCATTTCCATAAAAGGAATGATATGCTTTGGAATAATACCGGTGCACTCCCAAAAACTGAAGTCTGCCGCTGAGGTTGGTCGTTATTCCGTTTATCAGGGCAGCATTGCCATTGATGTCCATCGCTTCTTCACCAAAGAGCAGGGCATTTCCCCATAGGATTTTGTAATCAATTCCCAAATTACTATGCTGATTGCCATTAAAATAAAACTGGTTGTAATTACTGGGCGTGGGCACTATGGCTGCATCAAACTGCGAATGGACAAACGAAATACCTGTTTTTATTCTTGGGGTGTTATAGGCTAAACGCACCCCTCCGGTAAATTCCCCAAGCACTTTTTCGTCGGCAATTTCGCTTGCAATAGAATGATATCCTGTATTTTGTAAGGACGAAACCTGAACGACATTGCCGGATGAATCTGTTTCCGTGATATTTGCATCGCGTTTTTTATACGAAAGAAAAAATGTAAGTTCTAGCGGAGAGAAGACGACAGTAGATGCCAATCCCTGAAAATAGCGGTTTTCATCGGTAGAAGAACTGGGGCGGATACTGGTTTCTTTCTGAATTGTGTTTACCGTTTGTGATGATTTTCCCATGGCAAACCCGGGTCCCATTAATAATCCTTGCCCAAAGCCCACGGTGTAATGTCCTATGCAGATATTTTTAAAGCGGCTTATATTATTCAAAGCGAGATAACCCGAATAGAAATCCGGTCCGGCTTTATTGCTCCCTTTAAAAAAAGCTTCACCGGCATCTTTTTCTAACGTAATACCGGCTGTAAGTTTATTTTCCACTTGAAATTTGTACCGCAAATTAGTTTTCCAGGGGTTTCCTTCAAATTTGTCTTCCTGGTAACCAACCTGATTTTCAATTACCCTTCCGGTTCGGAGCAGGAGTGTTTGTTTTACTCTTTTAACTTTATTACGATTGTCGGTAATTATGTTTTCGAAAGCTAAAAATGGTTTTAAACTGGAGGCAAGCGTGGTGTCGAAACCAGGAATCAGGGCCAGTTCATAAATAGTTACTAACGGTTTATGCAGATAAACATAATTAAATAAACTATTTGCCTGAAATTCTGTCAGCCAGAATAGTCGGGAGAATTCTTCCCTTTGCGAGTTATTAATATCAATGGGTGACTCCCAGAGTTCAAACAACGCATCGGCCAGTTCATTAAAATCAGTTTCTTCCTCATTCTTTTCGGCGAGGTCCGAAATTAGGTCGTAGTAATAATCGAATTCCGCTGGCTTGTTGGTTTCAGTTTGCGCATATGCAAAAGCTGGTAATAATAGAAAAGAGATTACGATTAGTTTTTTCATCCCCCTTTCGATAAATTGACTGAAAATGACGCTTGTGGCGTAAATCCTAATATATAGTGATGGCTGAAAGCCAGGTCAAATGCAAATTTGCGGGAATGGTAGCCTAACCCAAAAGTATATTCCATGTAATCCGATCCCAACCCCATTCTGATATCGAAATTTTTAAAGGCGTTTACTTCCAATCCGGCTTTATATACCGGGTTATTTTCCAAATCCTTTTCTGTTTCAAAAAGCAGTGTGGCAATATTTAAGAGTTTATAGCCAATACCTGCCCTGTATATAGTTGGGATATATTCTTCGGGTAAGGCATTTGCTTTCGCACGGTTTGGGTTAAACACATGAACGCCAATAAATAAATCTTGGATAGGATTATAGAGAATGCCCAATTCAACTGATAAAGCGTTATTCGATCCGTTTCCGATGGCTATAAACGATTGGTGATAATTAAGTTGAACGCCTACCGATAAGGTTTTGTGTAGTTTTCGGGCAAAAGCCAGCCCAATTTTTGTTTCGTGGTATTTCGAATATCCAAAATAGCGATAATTCAGTCCTATAGTCCCAGGTTTTAGGGGAAATCCAAACGTACCAGCCTGCAATCCATACTCTTTTACCAGAAATTTATTTTCGTAATAGAATCCAACAGTTGGAGTGTTGAGCCAGGCTAATCCGGCCTGATTGTTAAAACCACTCCACACATCAAAGAGGCTTACGGAAGCATTGGCTAGGGACGACGATCGGCCACCGGCCGGAAAATTAATATTTCCGGCAAGTAACGCCGAACAAATAGTTATTTCAAAGAAAAAGGCGAACAGATACCTCATAGCAGGTAATTAGTTCACCTTGTACTCGTACTTTACCTTTGCCAATTCTTCGTTTGCCTGAACTATCTTCTTCTCCAACGATGCCTTAAAGGCAATAACTTTCTCCATCACTTCAGGTTCACCTGTGGCAATAATTTGGGCTGCCAGTATTCCGGCATTTCTTGCCCCATCCAGTGCAACGGTTGCAACGGGTATACCGGGAGGCATTTGAAGGATCGAAAGAATTGAATCCCAGCCATCAAGCGAAATTGAAGCTTTTATGGGTACGCCAATTACCGGAAGCGGGGTAAGGGCAGCAATTACACCGGGTAAATGAGCAGCGCCACCAGCGCCGCCAATGATAACTTTTATACCGCGTTCCCTGGCTTTTCGGGCAAAATCAAGAACCCTGTCGGGAGTGCGATGAGCAGAAAGTGCATTAATTTCAAAAGGAATTTTAAACTCATTCAGCACAGCCGCCGCTTCTTGCATGATTGGAAGATCGGATGTACTTCCCATGATAATACTTACTTTTGGATTCATAATGCTTATATTTGCGTTTTATTTTTTCGAAAAATAAAATTAACTTAATATTTGATAATTTCGCAGCCTCTAAATTGAAAGTTGAATTATAATGAAAAAAATAAAAGTTCTCGACAAAGAGTTTAAGCTGGCTGTTGCCAATAAGAATATCTGCAGTGCCATTGAAAACCTTGCTGTGGAGATAAACAACGATTATGCCGACAAGGACGTGCTATTTGTAAGTATACTCAATGGTTCGTTTATGTTCACAGCCGAGCTGATGAAAAGAATTACCCTGAAAAGCCGCATTACTTTTATTAAGGTGAAATCTTATTCGGGCGATGCTTCAACAGGGAAAGTGATGGAATTGATTGGTCTGACTGAAAATATCACAGGTCAGCATGTAATAATTCTCGAAGATATTGTAGATACCGGAACTACACTTTCGCAGTTGTATTCGGATTTTAAAGCGTTGAAGCCAGCATCGTTAAAAATTGCTACTATGCTATTTAAACCCCAGGCGTATCAGAAGAATTTGAAAATCGATTACGTTGGGCTCGAAATGGCTAATGAGTTTTTGGTAGGTTTTGGATTGGATTATAACGGTTATGGCCGTAATTTAGGTGATATTTATAAGGCAGTTTGATAAGAAGTAAATAGTCGTAAGTCGTTAGTAATAAGTAAAAAAAGAATTTTAAAAAACGGACTTAATAAATCTAGTATATATGGAAAATTTAAAAATCAACATTGATAAAATATCCGGATTTGTTTCGAAAGAAGCAGTGAGTGGATATGGAAATGAAGCAGCAAAGCATATTTCGGCCCTGAAAAATAAAACCGGAAAAGGAAACGATTTCCTTGGTTGGGTAAATTTACCATCGTCAATTACTTCTGCAAATCTCGATGCTGTTGAAAAGGCAGCACATATTTACAAAGGGAAAGTAGATGTGGTTGTAGTAGTTGGAATTGGAGGTTCGTATCTAGGCGCTAAATCGGTTATTGAAGCATTGTCGCATAATTTTGCCCTTTTGAAAGGCGATACTACATTTCCGCAAATTGTATTTGCTGGTCAAAACATTGGCGAAGATTACCTGTACGAACTTATTGAGGTACTCGACAAAAAATCGTATGGTATTGTGGTAATTTCCAAATCGGGTACTACCACCGAGCCTGCATTGGCATTCCGTATTCTTAAAAATCACCTCGAAAGCAAAGTTGGGAAAGCGAAGGCAAAAGACCTGACTATTGCCATAACCGACGAAAAACGTGGTGCCCTGCGCACGTTAGCAACACAAGAAGGTTATGCAACTTTTGTAATTCCCGACGATGTTGGTGGCCGTTATTCCGTTCTTACCCCGGTTGGTTTAATTCCAATTGCTGCCGCAGGTTTCAATATTAAAGAGCTTGTAAAAGGTGCGGTAGACATGGAAAAAATTTGTACCACCGAAACATCCTTAGAGAAAAACCCGGCCGTTGCTTATGCTGCCGCTCGTAATGCTTTATACAAAGCGGGTAAGACTGTTGAAATTCTTGCCAGCTACAATCCCAAACTGATATATGTTTCGGAGTGGTGGAAACAGCTTTATGGCGAAAGTGAAGGGAAAGAAAATAAAGGCATTTTCCCGGCCAGTGTTACATTTACTGCCGATCTTCACTCAATGGGTCAATATATTCAGGAAGGACTTCGCATTATTTTCGAAACGGTTATTTCAATTAAGAATCCTGATAAGAAAGTATTGGTTCCAACTGATCCTGAAAACCTCGACACGTTGAATTTCCTTGCCGGAAAGCGGGTGGATGAAGTGAATCGTATGGCCGAACTGGGAACTATGTTAGCGCACGTTGATGGTGGTGTTCCAAACATTCGCATCGAAATTCCTCAGTTGAACGAATACTATTTGGGGCAATTATTATATTTCTTCGAAATTGCCTGCGGAATCAGCGGTTATATGCTGGGTGTAAATCCATTCGACCAACCAGGTGTAGAGGCATATAAGAAAAATATGTTTGCCCTGCTAGAAAAACCAGGTTTTGAAGAAGAAACCAAAAAGATTAAAGCCAGATTATAATATCCGGCCCTATATAGATATAATGGCGCAGTATTGACTACGCCATTATATCTTTTGATTATCAAAATGAAATGCTGAGCGTATCCACGATACGATCGCGGATCGGGATCTTTATTACACTCTTTATTTTCCACATTTTTTTAATTTTTAGAAGTATTTTGATTACCTGAGAAGGATAAATTCTAACCCGTTGAAAAATCTTCTAAATTCACCCAAGCGTAAAGGTTATTTTCTTGCTGCTCTTTCGGCGGTGGCGGTTTCGAATGTTTATATCTTCAGCAAGGCGGCGCTGCGTGAGACTGATCTTATTACTTTCGGGTTCTTCTGGTTTCTCATGGCGTTTTCGTTTAATTTTATTTACACAGTAGCTACTCAAAAGTTAAAACTCTACTTGACCTTTACCGCAAAAGAATTAATTGTGCTGGGGGCAATTGGTGTATTCGAGATGTCGGCAGCCTACCTGTTTTTTCGGGGAGTAAATGTAATTGAAAATCCAACCATCGTCTCATTTCTGGATAATTGCACGCCTCTTTTTGTAACTGTTTTGGGAGTAATTGTATTGCGCGATAAGTTTACCCGGTTTGAGATTTTTGGGATGGTTTTAGCGATTGTCGGCGCCTTTCTGGTAAGCTATTCCGGAACGTTTACATTAAGGGGATTATTTATTTATGGATCTCAGTATGCTGTAATGGCCGCTATTTTGGCATCTATTGGTATTACACTTGCAAAAAGACAAATTAAAGCCTACGATCCTGCAATTTTATCGCTGAACCGAACCATATTTCTTGTTTCGCTGTTTCTGATCCTAATGCTTACGCTCCACAAATCATTTTCTATTTCGTTGAGGTCGTTTACATTTGTCAGCATCGGGTCGTTTGCAGGGCCTTTCTTGGCTGCTGTGCTTCAATACAATGCCTTTAAATATATTGAGGCTTCCAAAGCCATGATTATACAAAGCACCCGTAGTTTCTTTGTTCTAATGGCTTCATTGTTGTTTTTTGGGTTGTTTCCGCTTGCACACCAACTTGTAGGGGGAATAATTTCCATAACCGGGGTAATGATTATTGCCTTAGGAAGTACCTGGCTAAATTCTTGGAAGAGGAATAAATAATTGTAACCTTTCAGTCCAAGTTTAAGTTATTCGTAACGATCAGTTCATGCGTGTTTATAACGGGTACTCTTTTAGTATAAATTTCCAATTTTAATTCCTTTCTTTCCCATAATTCTCCGAATTAATTACATTTACATATCCCGGAATTTTTCGGGAAGTTGTTCTGACATATTACTACTAATCTAACCACTTCACATGAAAAATAAGTACAATGTAATTGGATATTCGTTTATAGTTGCCTTAGGCGGATTTCTCTTTGGTTTAGACACTGCCGTTATTTCGGGGGCAGAAAAATCAATCCAGCAGATATTTCAATTAACCGATTGGTGGCATGGTTTTACCGTTGCCATTGCATTAATTGGAACGGTTGTGGGAGCGCTAATTGCGGGATGGCCCTCCGAAAAGTATGGCCGAAAAAAGGTGTTAATCGCAATTGCGGTTCTTTATGGATTTTCGGCGTTGGGATGCGCGTTGGCGCCTAATTGGACGATTCTTGTTATAGCAAGGTTTCTGGGCGGTATTGGCATTGGAGCTTCCTCTGTTATTGGCCCCATGTATATTGCCGAAATTGCCCCGGCGAAAATGCGCGGCCGATTGGTAGCTCTTTTCCAATTTAACGTGGTAACGGGTATTTTGATCGCTTTTCTGTCGAATTATTTACTGGCCGGAGTGGGCGATAACTCATGGCGCTGGATGCTGGGTATCGTAGCCATACCATCGTTTGCATTTTTTGGGTTATTGTTTATAATTCCCGATAGTCCTCGCTGGCTGGTAAAATACAAGCGTACTGACGATGCCCGTAAGGTGCTGGTGCGTTGCGGACGCACCGAAGTGGAAAGCGAACTCGCCGAAATTGAAGAATCGTTGCATCTGCATTCTGTTTCTCCTGCCGAAAAACTTTTTAGTGCAAAATACTCCAAACCCATACTATATGCGGTTCTTCTGGCAGCTTTCAATCAACTGTCGGGTATAAATGCCATTATGTATTATGCTCCCCGAATTTTCGAAATGACCGGCTTAGCTGCCAACGCATCGTTATTGCAAAGCGTTATGATTGGTGCTACTAACCTTATTTTTACCATTCTGGCAATGTTTATCATCGATAAATTTGGGAGGAGGACATTGCTCATTATCGGATCATTTGGTATGGTGGTGTTTTTAGGATTGGTAGCCCGCGCCTTTTATCTCCAGAGTTTTGACAGTTCTTCGGTAATGTGGTATTTGGTAGGATATATTGCATTTTTTGCTTTTTCGCAGGGGGCCGTTATTTGGGTATTTATTTCCGAAATATTCCCCAATACCGTTCGTTCGAAAGGACAAACGCTGGGTAGTTTTACCCATTGGCTCGGAGCCGCTACAATTTCGTGGACCTTCCCGGTTGCAGCAAATAGTCCGTTAATTGGCGGAGGAAATGCCTTTATGTTCTTTAGTGTAATGATGTTGCTTCACCTAATTTTTGCCTGGAAAGTAATTCCCGAAACCAAAGGCAAATCGCTCGAAGAAATACAAAAAAGCCTGGGGATAAATTAGGCTGGATCAATCTGATAAAAAGCCCTTTCTATTTCCCGACCTTCAACTGAAGGTTTTGGAATGGAAAGGGTAATTAAAATTATATTTGTAATCCGATTGCATGAAATCAAAATCCAGAACGAAAACATCTTGCTGTCAGTTACTTTTTTAAATAGAATATTACCAATAAATCCCTGACTTTAAAAAACAACCAACGTTTTAATTCAGAAATAAATATTATAAAACCAATAAATAAATTGAAAAGATGAAAATGAAAAGCATGTTTTTATTCGTTTGCACTTTTATTTGTGCTTTAGGTTATGGACAAAAAAATACTCTGGATTTACCCATTACTTTAAAAGATGGTTATGGTCCCTTTAAAGCGGCATTGGGTGGGATTTCACCTAATGCGGAAGATGAAAATAATCCATGGAAAAAGACCTATCTTAAGGTTTCGGGGATACCAAACAACTGGACTGAAGCTAAAAATGGAGTAATAGTAATTAATATATACCAAATGGTTTACCAGAACTATCTGATTGGTAACATTTCTAAGGAGTGGTATGAATCAATACAGCAATCGTGGAATTGGACTCCAGATACTTTAGATTTATCTAAAGAGCCTATGAAAAGCGATATTGCTTTTGCTATTGGAAAAGATGAATCCGGGATAACAAAAATGGTTGTAGATGCAAATAACAACCTTAATTTTAGCGACGATGTTGTATTTACTCCGTCTGAAATTGATTATAATGAAAATTTCAACATAGATTCGTTAAGTTTAAAGAATGCCATCACTGTATCCTACGAGCGTTTGTCTGGAAATAAAATCATACAGGAAAAAACCCCGTTACTCATTGTTCACATGAATAAGTACAGCATGTATATGTGTAACTTTCCGCAATATGCAACCGCTCAACTCGAAGGAGCTGAAATTGCAATTAGTTCCGATAATTTTACTAATCCATCCTATAAATCATCCAATGTTGTCCTGATTGACGAGAGCATAAGCAACGGAATGAAAGCAAATCCTGAAAAAATAGTATCAATGGATGAATATATTATTATCAAGGGCAGTGTTTATAAGAATAAGGGAGTTAATAGGAATAGGAACTCTTTAGTATTGGAAAAAACAATTTTGTTACAAGATCAACTATATTCAACACAAGTCGGATTTAAAACTTTTCCTTTTGAAGGACTTGACGTTAAGACGAAGTCCCCCATTTCATTAAATGATTATAAGGGAAGATATCTGTTGATTGACTTTTGGGCTGTTTGGTGCGGTCCATGTATTCAGGAGCTACCAAACCTCAAGGAGTTATACGACAAAATTGATAAAACTAAAATCGATATTGTTAGCATTGTTGGAGATAGTCAGTCAGATGCATTGGAAAAAATGATAGAACAACATTCAATTACCTGGCCTCAGATCCTTTCGGACGAAACAAAAACCATTATCAATAAATATGGAGTTCGAGGCTACCCATCAACTTTACTTATTAACCCGGATGGTGTTATTATAGCAAAAGACCTGATAGGTAAGGATTTGGAGAACAAAATTAATGAATTATTATACAATAAATAAGTATCAGCAGAGAGAATGAAATTGGGTTATAATGTTTTACCGGTAAATGCGCGGATAATCACCTATTTAATTATGCAAAATAATATCGACATTAAGTGGCTTAATTGTTTCAACAATCATTTCCAAATTCTTAAAACACGAATTCGATGAAAAATTTACTACTCATTCTTTTTCTAACCTTTCCATTTGTTGCAAAATCGCAGGTGTGGGTCAATAAAGGGGCTGTTTGGCATTATCAATGGTCAGGAGTAAGCTTTGGAGGCTTTCATAAAATCGAATATGAAAAAGACACAATGATTGCCGGAAAATTGTGCAACAAGTTAACGCCATTAGACTATCGGTTCACCACCAATGAGAAGCACGAAATTGTCCCTTTGGGCAATTTTAAGATGAAAAGCCAATATACCTATGTAAATGGCGACACGGTGTTTTATTTGGTAAACAATAAGTTTTATGTCTTGTACAATTTTGGAGCTAAACCGGGGGATACATGGAATATTGGAGTCGACACCAATGCTTATAAATGCTCAAAATCGTTTGTGAAAGTGGATAGCATTGGGACGATAAACATAAATTCTAAAGCCTACCGTTGGATTTCGTTAAGTACTTTACCTAATTCCAGCATGGGGTTGCGAGGTAAAATTATCGAACGATATGGAGCGGCAGAGGATTATCTTTTCCCAACGGAACGAAATTGCAACACAAACATGGTGGTCGACTTTACTGCTTATACGTTTAGCTGTTTTCAGGACGAAAACTTCCCGTTATATAATGTTTTGAACAAAGATTGCGAGTACTTATTAAAATTAGGCGTTGAGGAAAAGAAGGCGGTTGTTGAGGTTTATCCAATACCTACCAGGGACATTCTTCATTTTCGGAATTTTGGAGATAATATTTGGGATATTAGAATCTACACCATCTCGGGCTGGGAGGTTTATGCTCAAAAAACGAAACTTACCGAACTAGATCTATCTGATTCTAAGGATGGAGTTTATTTTTTAAAAGCCGCAGATAGCGCAGGAAATGTGATATTAAAAAAGGTGATCAAAATTAAATAGGCTAAGAAACTGTTTAAATTTAAATTGAACCCACTTCGGGGTTCCAAATTTCTCGTTTAGTTTGCCTCCGGTTTTACCGGAGGTTATTCACATTAAAGTCCTTTGGACTTTTATTTGCTGAAAACACTGAAAGGGTTAAATTTTAATAACCTTAGGTGTCAACCTACTGAAAATGAAACATATTGCAGCAATCCTGAAGGGGTTAATTTTTCAAATACACTGGATAAATAAATTTAAACAGTTTCTAAGTATTAAATTGCTTTTGCACAGCATAAAATGTCGTATGTGTTTTTATATCTTTGAAAATACCAAATCATTCGCTTACTGCTAATTCCAATATCATGAAAACCTCTATTTTTGCCAAAACAGTCCTTTTCATTTTTTTCACTTTAGTAAGTTTAAAAAATTACGGGCAGGAAAACATGCTCTGTCAGGGCAATTACTGGAGCGAGGACGATGCCAATAAAATGATGAAAACGTTTGCTTCCCAATGGAATGATCGCACCTCCTGGGAAAAGCATGCCGACATTATTAAACAAGGAATTATTGAAGGCATGCAGCTCTCAAAAATGCCCAGGGAGGATGGGGATTTTAATGCGATTATCCGAAACACAAGGGTAATGGATGGGTACTTGGTCGAGAATATTGCGATTGAAAGTTTTCCGGGATTTTATATTTCTGGAAATCTTTATAGACCTATAGCTGACGAAAAGAAATATGCCGGCATTTTGCTGCCTCATGGCCATGGTCCCGATGGACGTTTTGGGAACGATATTCAAACTTTGGGAGCTGTTTTTGCCCGGATGGGAGCCGTTGTTTTTGCTTACGATATGGTAGGTTATGGCGAATCGCAACAGGTAGCCCACAAAATTCCAATCGCCCTGCTGCTTTAAACATGGAACAGCAAACGGGTACTCGAATATTTGCTTTCGCGCCCCGACGTGGATAGTAATCGAATTGGTATGACCGGAGTTTCCGGGGGAGGAACCCAAACGTTTATGTTAACTGCCATTGACGACCGCATAAGGGTTTCTGTACCTGTCGTGCAGGTGTCGGCCCATTTTTTTGGTGGTTGTGTTTGCGAAAGTGGTATGCCGGTTCATAAATCGCAAAATCACCAAACAAATAATGTTGAAATTGCAGCGCTTTGCGCACCCCGCCCAATGTTGATGTTATCGGACGGGGCCGATTGGACCCACAATACTCCACGTATTGAGTATCCTTATATTCAAAAGGTTTATACCTTATACGATGCCGAACATAAGATAGAGAACGTTCATTTTCCAGCCGAGAAACACGACTATGGATATTCAAAACGAACAGCAGCTTATGTCTTTCTTTCCCGTCATTTAAAGCTCAATCTCGATAAAATTCCTTACAAGGAAGGCTTTAAAGAGGACTTTGTAACACTATTGCCTAAAGATCAACTCTGTGTTTTTACAAATGAAAACCCAATTCCAGCCAATGCATTGGTGGGAGATAAGGCTATTATGGATTATTTGAAAATCCATTAATCTTATGGAGCTTAAATCCATTGAGTTGGGTTAATTCCTGCAGTGAAAACACCAGGAAAAATCCACCCCCACCTGCCCCCAGAAGCTTAATACAAGTTTGTGGATTGTTGTTCACTTCTTCCCAGGTTTCAATAAGAATATCAGGAATCATTTTTCGGAATAGAGAATACTGCATTATAGATAGCTTTTTTAAGGAATTCCAGTTTAACGGATTAGACTTTGAGAGATCATCAATAATAGAGCTTAATTGCGGAAGGTAATCTTTCTCCACTGTTTTTTTTACACTAGTAATTTCTATTTGTTGAAGAAAATATTCGATAAAGCTTTCTGAAGACCGGGGAATTCCTGAATTGAGCAAATAAAGACGGATATTATCGGGAATGGCTATTTTATCATCAGGGAAGAACGATATTTCCCCGTTCTGAATCATCAATGGTTTCGCATCATGAATAGCCAAGGGGTCGATGCCCGAGCTTTTGCCGTGAAAGAACGATTCCATTTGGCTATACAAGTTTTTAAGCTCCAAAAGGTCGTCAACATCTTTCTTTTTAAATGCTTTGAAAATCGCCACACAAACATTGCCAGAACTTCCAATGCCAAATCCATGAGGAATATCCGATTCGAGATACAGTCCATTTGAAATGGCTTCCCCGAGCGATTGTAAATCTAGATAATTTTCAAACAGCGGTTTATTTTCAGCCAGATAATTAAAAAAAAGCTGAAGAAAACGATTTGAGGCAATAGAATCAGTCGAACTGGGTTCGGAAGGAAATTTTAGCATGGAAGAAAAATCCCAAAGAGGAATAGTCAAAGCGGGTGCTCCTAACAAAATGGTGTACTCTCCAAAAACCAACAGTTTGGCAGGTATTTTTTCGAAGCGCCCCATTTACTCGAATTATGCAATATCCAGTTTAACCGGACCTTTTCCTATCCGGTCGTGAATCCACTGTTTATGTTCACAGTGTTGCAACAACTCATCGTTAATAAAATTTTGGACTTCTTCGCGAACACTTTCAGGGTAAAGAAGATGAATATTTGGTCCGGCATCAAGGGTAAAGCACATTGGTAGTTTATGCTCTGCCCGGAATCGTTGAACTTTTTCGATTATGGCAAGTGTATTCGGTTTTAACAAGATATAATTCGATTCGGATAACATCATAAGGGCATGCAGGCTAACTGCTTCGCTCTCGGTAATAAGAATAAACTGTTCCATATCGCCGGTTTGCAATGCAGTTATTAGTTCCTGCAACTTACTTTCGGCCAGTTGATAGCGAATACGTGCATATGCATGGTGTTCCATTAAGGCATGTCCATCGCTGCTCGACACTTGTTTTTTTTCAGACGATACTAATAATATTGAATCCTGTATATCTTGAAATACCGGGTGAATATGATGATTGATGTCTACAGCATAAACATCGGAACTTTCGGGCAATGTACTGTTTTGTCCCCAAATTGAAAAGCCTCCATAGATAGAACGACATGCACTTCCGGAACCAATACGGGCTAGGTAGGAGGCTTTTTGGCGGAAATCCAGGAATCCGGAAATTTGTCCAAAGAGAAGCTCTTCGATGCTGCAAATGCAAAGTGCCAGAGAACCAAATCCTGATGCCGATGAGGCGATACCTGCAGAATGGGGGAAATTGTTTTTCGATTCAATATTTATTCTCAAATGGCGCAAAAAAGGCATTTGAGGCTGTATGCGCAAAAGAAACCGGTTTACACGACTTTCAAAAGATTCGTTGCGCTGTTGTCCAAATTCAAAAATGACCTCGATATTATTAATACTTTCATCGAACTCAAATGTTACAATGGTTTCTGTAAAAGCATTTTGTAAGGTTATGCTGATGGATGCATTATTTGGGAGCTGGTCTCCGTGTTTCCCCCAATATTTTATAAGTGCGATATTCGATGGGCATCTCCATGCTACTTTTCCACTATTTTTTACTGATTCGGGCATAGGAATTTATTGTAAATAGATTCGAGAAAAAATCGATAATTGCGTGTAAGGTAGTTAGATATCACTTTTTTTATTTCAAAGCTAATTCCTCAAATTTAATCAAAGTATCGAATCCTTTTACACGAAAGTAATTTTTTACAGTATCTTCATTTAGTAAGGAAACGGCCATAAAAAAATCTCCGCCCCAAGCCCCTAAGGACTTAATAGCTCCTGAAAAATCAGAGAAGAATTGTGCCTTTAGGGGGGGAGTTTTCAAGATCTTGCTTATTAAATTTTCGTGCAGCTCCATTACTTGAATTAATTCTTCGGGAGATTTTGCTTCCAGAAACTTGTCTGTTAGGCGGGTAGCTTCTAAAATATCAATGGAAACCGGGGTGTAATTTGTTTTAAACGCTTTTACGCTTGAATCGCTAATTTGCTTTTTTCCGGAATATATAAAGAAGATGTTCTTATGAAAAGACGGAAAAAAGTTTACAGGAATCCATGTTGCAATGGAGTTATTTAAGCTAAACAAAATAGCCGATTGGGCGTTAGCACATGCAATATCATACCCTGAACCGGAAGACACCTCGTAATGTAGTTTTAAAGGATCGACTTGTGCCCATAAGGCTAAATTGGCAATAAAGGTAGAACTACTACCTAATCCCCAGTTTTGGCTATAAGTAAGATTTGTTTTTACCAGAAAGCTTTTGGTGTTTTTTAAAAAGGATAAATTGAGCTTTTGGGCTGCAAGAAAACACTTTTGAAGGTAGGTGGCTTTGTCGGAATCTGTGTAAGTTAAAACCCTTAAATCTGAAAGTGCCAGTTCGACTTCAAACCAAGGTTCGTTTAATATTGTAGCTTTCCAGGTAATTGTATTTTGAGCATTATCTGCATAAATCTCCATGCTTTGTCCATATCGAACAGGTATTGCCAATGCTTTTGCTCCGAAAAGGATCAAGTATTCGCTTGTTAGAAGCAACTTTCCATTTGAATAGTAGGAATGGAGTGGGGGAGATTCAGTCATTCAGTGCTACGCTTATTTACAATTTCAATAATGTTTGGTCGAAAGTTGTTTAACGCCACTTTTTATAGAGGAAATTCTATTCTATCCGTGGAATTACGTTTCAATATTCAATTCGTTTTTCAGAAAGTTCCGCACAGCGGAATGGGATACGGCATTCCCTTTAAAATATTCGGTTGCTTGTGCTTTTTGAGACGCCGTCAAATTAAACTGACTGAGAATATTGGGAAGGTGCATTTTCATGTGCCCCTGCTGAATTCCTTTTGTGACGAGTGCTTTAATGGCAGCAAAATTATTAGCTAACCCGGCTGCTGCAATAATCATCATCAACTCATTGGCGGTGGGGTTCCCAAGAATTTGCATTGCGCGTTTTGCTAAAGGATGAAGTGCCGTTAATCCTCCTACAGTACCAATTGAAAGGGGAATTTGCAGACTGAATGTAAAGATGCCTTCCTTGATTTCGACACTCGAAAGGCTCCTGTACGTTCCGTCTGATGAAGCAAATGCATGAGCTCCTGCTTCTACTGCCCGAAAATCGTTCCCGGTCGCTAATACAACAGCATCAATCCCATTCATTATCCCTTTGTTGTGGGTAGTGGCTCTATAAGGATCTATAGTGGCAATTTCAACAGCTTTTTGAAACTTGTGCACAAAGGTCGCAGCCTGTGTTACTCCGTCCACTTTATCGAGCTGCTCTACCGGACAACTCACCTGACATTCGGCAATACATTCCGGAGTGTAGTTTGAGAGAATGGACATTATTACCTCCAGGCAATCCGACTTTTCGGGGATTTTTTGGTCTACGTAACTTCGAAGTGTTAAGGCGGCAGATTCAAGGGTTGTATTAATAAAATTTGCGCCCATCGAATCGACAGTATTAAAGTCGAACGACAGCCGGTAATAATTTGCCATCTTTTTGGTGTAATCTTCCAATGCAATGCTGACAATACCCCCACCGCGTTTCTGCATATTAGCTGTGATAGGAGATGTGCCGGCTAATATCTGTTGTTTTATTGCTTCAAAGTTTTCTAAAAGAATTACCTTGTCTGCCGTCCATAAAAAGTGAACATGCCCTTTTTTTAGCGATGAAACAACCTTTGCTCTAAATCCACCCCTGGTTGACCAAAACTTAGCTGACGAAGAAGCTGCAGCAACCACCGAACTTTCTTCGACTACCATTGGGATGTGATAAATCTTTTGATTTATTATAAAGTTGGGGGCAATTCCAAAGGGTAAATAATAATTTGTAAGCGTGTTCTCACTAAAGCTGTCGAACAGCGATTGATTGTCGATATGCTGAAACGATGCAGCTTCTTCTGTAAAAGAAGGATCGGATAATACTTCGGCTATGGTTCGGATTTTCTCTTCTTTTGAAAGCTTAGAAAATCCTTCCAAAAAAACGGGAGTCTTCATTTACTTTCTGACATTTAGGTATGCATACGCCATTTCCAGGCCTTTTATCTGGTTTTGGACATATTGCTGCAATTGTGCATAATCTTCTTTGGCATATTTCAGAAAGGAGGAAGCTTGACCATATATGGCCGGTATTGATGATTTTTTAATAAAATAATATCCATCCAGAAAGCTTTTTATCCCTCCCGAGATAATAATTTCCTTACACAAGATATCTTTATTTTGGCGTACAATGGCATTTACCTCATCGAGCATATCTCCGGCCAAAACTCCTACCAAGGCAAGTGGTTCAAACAAATCTTCCGGCGCATTGGGTCGTCGCAGAAGTTCAACTTTAGCAAAGTTTGTCCCTCCAAAAGCTGCAAATTCAATGGCGGCAAGCGGTAGTTTCATCAATGCTAATAAACTCTGAGGTCCAAATCCCTGACCAACTTCTTTAACAATGATGGGGAATGTTGCTTTCTCTAAAAGTTTTTGAATGGTGTAAAGCGGAGGATGATTCAACCGGTCACCTTCGGGTTGAAACCATTCCTGCATGGGGTTAACATGCACAATGAGTCCGTCAGTGCGGAGCCGCTTTACCAGATCTTCGATTATGGTATATTGATTACCGAAGACAAGATCCTCTACCTGACAGATTCCGAGGTTGGCATAAAACGGCAGGTCATCGCCAATAATATCGCGCATATCGAAATCGGGAAGATATGTTTTATCCTTAAGGATGATACGGCACGATCCCAAACCCATTCCAAACCCAAACTCATGGCAGGCTTTGGCGAGATTTGTATTAATAGTACGGGCTAGCTGTGTGCCCCCTGTCATACTCGAAACCCACAGAGGAACGTTCGATTGTTTTTTTAGAAAAGTAAACGGGGTTAATTCTTTCGGATGAGCACTCAACATGGGTTCATACCAAAAACGGGTGTCTATATCGTTTTTAGTAGTTTGCGATTCAAAAGCCAGGTTAATGTGATCTTTTTTGCGGTCTTCCATAGAATGGAGTTAAAGACCAATATGGCGTGATATTACCAGGCGCAGGATCTCGGAAGTTCCTTCGCCAATTTGCAATAGACGCTGGTCGCGGTAAAAACGTTCAATATCATATTCTCTCATGAGGCCATAGGCTCCATGTATTTGCAAGGCTTCGTCGGCTACTTCGCGGGCCATTTCGGCACAGTATAATTTCGACATCGCAGCCTCTTTAGCAAATGGTTGACCATTGTCCTTGAGCCAACAAGCATGGTACAGCGTATTTTTTGCTAATTCAATTTTAGTGGCCATATCAGCCAGTTTAAAGGCAATGGATTGAAATTTCGCAATGGGTTTGCCGAACTGCTCCCGTTTTTGAGCATATTTCGCAGCCATTTCATAGGCTCCCCTTGCAAGTCCTAAACCCATGGCCGCAATAGTCAAACGGCCGGAATCAAGCGTTTCGAGCATAATTTTCGAGCCGTTACCGATTCCACCCATGAGGTTTTCTTTTGGAACCTTCACATTATCGAAATATAAGCGAGCGGTGTCAATAGCTCGCCACATCATCTTTCCATTAATTTTTTCGGCTCGGTAGCCGGGTGTTCCCCGTTCAACAATAATGGTCGAAAGTTCTTTTTTACCGTCTTTTTCTGAAGTAATAACCTGAATGGTAACCCCAGCCGATATTTCAGTGGAGGCATTGGAGATAAACATTTTTGAGCCATTAATTAAATAATGGTCGCCGTTTAAGACCGCTGTTGAGGCAGTTCCGCGAGAGTCGGAGCCAGCATTGGTTTCTGTAAGCCCAAAAGCCCATAAAGCGTCTCCGGTGCAAAGTTTAGGCAAGTATTTTAGTTTTTGCTCTTCGGTTCCATAATTATAGATGGGGCCGATTCCCAACGAATTGTGCGATGCCAATATTGCCGCCTGGGAACTGTCAACCCTGGCCAATTCTTCAATAGCGATAATAAACGATAAATAACTTAATCCATGACCACCATATTTGGGAGAGATGGTGATGCCAAAAAGCCCAAGCTCACCCATTCTTTTTGAGAGGGGAGCATAGAACTGCTCTTTTTCATCGAGGGCTTGTGCGATAGGTTTTATTTCCTTTTCAGCAAACTCCCGAACTTTCATTCTTAGTTTTTCGTGCGATTCATTGGTAAAAATGTCCATTTGAATTTTACAGTTTTATTGTAAATATATAATCTTTCTGCTAATTGTATGCATGTAACTTCATAAGTAACTCTTGCCCGGTAACCTGATCGCCTGCCGCTACGGTAACCTCTTCTACCAAACCTTCAAAAGGCGCCAGAATTTTGTTTTCCATCTTCATCGATTCTATAATCAATAAAGTTTGCCCTTTGTTCACTTTGTCACCTTTTTTTACATTCATTTTTATGACTTTCCCATTTAATGGCGACCTCAAATCCTTATCGTGAGCGTTATTTTTGTTTATTTTTTTATTTTTAAAAACCGAAATATCCGGTACATCTTTTCTATCAATCTCAAAAGAAAACCCACTCAAGGTAATAAAAGTTTTGGAAGTATTGTCGTTTGAAATCCAACATTTTATTTGATGGATATCAAGGGTATATTCATAAAGTTGTCCATCTTTAGAGTGTAGCTCAACCAAGTGGTCCTGATTGTTTAAATTGAATTGAATTCTTTTGGAATCAAATAACTTATAGGAAATTCCGTATTCCATATTATTAATGGAAAACGATGCTTCGCCAAAACTTTTCCATGGGCCAAGAGATTTCCAGATAGTATCCGTTTGGTCGCATTTGCTGAAAAAGGTATTTACTAAAACGCCAGCAATAAGGTATTCGGTAGGAATTATATTTTTCTTACTCAGTAAGCTGTTTTGCAACTCGGTTGCATGTTGCGCGCAAAAGCCGGTGGATATGTTATTATTTTTGAAATGATTGTTTTGAAGAACTTCCGATAGATATTCTACGTTGGTCTTTATTCCCTGAATGCTAACTTTTGAGAAATAAGAGATCAATTGAAATATAGCTTGTTCGCGAGTGGCAGCATGGGCAGTGATTTTTGCAATCATGGGGTCAAAGCGGGAGGAGACTTCCTCGGAGCCTTCGAAGGAAGAATCAATGCGGATATTGGCTTTTTTGGGCAAAATATAACCAGTCATATTACCCGGACAAGGCATGAAATCGTTAAATGGGTCTTCAGCATAAATACGGCATTCAATGGCATGCCCATTTATTTTTATATCTTCTTGTTTAATAGATACAGGCAAACCCCGGGCAATGTTAATTTGCTCCCGGACAATATCAATACCGGTAATAGCTTCGGTTACCGGATGCTCCACCTGAATTCGGGTATTCATTTCGAGAAAGAAAAAGTTCATTTCCTCATCGAAAAGAAATTCCAATGTACCGGCACTGGTATAATTCATTGCCTTAGCGATGTGCAAGGCTGTTTGAAGTAATTTTTCCCTTAAGGGTTGTGTTAGGGATGGGGAAGGAGCTTCCTCAATAATTTTCTGATGCCTGCGCTGAATAGAGCATTCACGCTCATACAGATGAACAATATTTCCAAGATTGTCACCTAGCAGCTGTACTTCAATATGACGCGGATTTTGGATATAGTGCTCCAAATACACAGTGGCATCGCCAAAATAAGAAAGCGCTTCGCGACTGGCCGATTCATATGCTTCTGGCAATTCATGAAGTGTTTTGGCAATTTTCATTCCTTTACCGCCTCCGCCAGCAGCAGCTTTAATTAAAAGCGGAAAGGGTAGGGCTTTCGATTTTTCAATAATTTCATCCAGAGATGAACCTATAATTGAAGTTAATAAAGGAATTCCCAAATCCTCAACAAATCTGCGGGCTCCAAGTTTATTGCCCATTAATTTGATGGATGCGGCGTTGGGGCCAATAAAAATGATTCCAGCACTCTCGCAAGCTTCTGCAAGCAATGCATTCTCCGAAAGGAATCCATATCCGGGGTGGATTGCTTCGCACTCCGATTTTTGCGCGATATCGATTATCAAAGCGATATTTAAATAAGTTTCGGTCAGAGAGCCAATTCCCAAACAGTATGCTTCGTCCGCTTCTTTTACATGAATTGCATTTTGCTCCTCATCCGTATAAACAGCGCAGGCAGTTATTCCCATACTTTTTATGGTATGGATAATTCTCCTGGCAATTTCGCTCCGGTTTGCGATTAGAATTTTGTTGATAGACTGCATACTACATTTGTTTGGCCATAATTTTGCTCGACATCTTGAACAAGCCTTATGAGCTTTGGTTCATCTATGCCTGATTTTTTCATTATTGATATACCACGACGGTTTTTTCTTATTCAAAAAGGCCTTCATTCCTTCTTGTCCTTCAGATGAAACCCTTGCTTTTGCTATTACTTCGGAAGTATATTTCATCCATTCTTCCGGTTGTTGAATTTCATTTAGCTTTTGCAAAAGTTTTTTCGTGCTTGCAAGAGCTGTTGGATTGTTTTGCAAAAGTTTTTCAGTTATCTGGCCGAGGTAGTATTCCTGTTCTGGTTCATTTGTAATTCTATTCACAAAGCCAAAATATTCCGCTTCGGCAGCATCAAATGTGTAAGCCAAAAGCATTAACTCACGTGATCGTGCTTCGCCAATTTTCCGAAAAACATAAGGGGAAATCACGGCAGGAACCAAGCCCAGTTTTACTTCGCTAAAGGCAAATTGTGAATTTTCAACCGCCATCGCAAAGTCAGCCGCAGCTACCAGTCCATTTCCTCCCCCCATAACCGAACCATGGGTAAGGGCAATTACTGGTTTTGGGCTGGTGTAAACAGCATATAAGCATTGTGCAAGAGTGCGGCTTTCAAGGTAATTTTGCTTGTAATCGAGTTCAGAAGCCGTTTGCATCCATTTAAGATCTGCTCCTGCACAAAAAGATTTGCCTCGCCCGCGAATTACGATTACCCTAATTTGATCATTGGTTTGACTTTTGGTAAAAAAATCCAATAATTCATGAATCATTTCGTCGTTAAAGGCATTGTGTACCTCCGGACGGTTCAGCCAAACCGTAGCTATAGAACTTTCTTCCTGAATTTCGATTGTGTTGTATGATGCCATAAAAGTTTGGTTACATTCTGAATACTCCAAAAGCCGGTTTTTCAAATTTTCTGTTTAGTGAAACCTCAATGCACATGGCAAGAATTTTTCGGGTATCAACAGGATCTATTATTCCATCGTCCCATAAACGGGAAGTGCTATAATATGCATTGCCTTCGTCTTCGTATTTTTTTAAGATAGAAGCTTTTGTGGTATCAATTTCTTCTTGTAGTAACGTTTTTCCTGATTCTTTCAGCTGATCTTGCTTTACGGTTACCAGTACATTGGCAGCTTGTTCTCCTCCCATTACGGAGATACGGGCATTGGGCCACATAAAGAGAAAATTCGGATCGTAGGCCCGACCTGCCATAGCATAGTTTCCTGCTCCAAAGGAACCTCCCCAAACAATCGTAAATTTGGGCACAGTTGCAGTTGCCACCGCATGGACAAATTTAGCACCATCGCGCGCTATACCTGCTCGTTCGTATTGTTTGCCCACAATAAAGCCCGATATGTTTTGCAGAAAAACAATGGGCACGTTCCTGAAATTACATAATTCCACAAAATGAGCTCCTTTAAGGGAAGATTCGGGAAACAGAACCCCGAAATTTGCGATTATCCCCACCATATTTCCATGTATTCGGGCAAAACCTGTAACAAGTGTGGTAGCATACTTTTCTTTAAATTCATGAAACTCGCTGCCATCCACAATTCGGGCAATTATTTCATGTGGATCTACAACCTCTTTCAAATCAACCGGAGCAATGCCATATAGTTCCTCAGCAGCATAGATTGGATCAACTGGTATTGCTTTTTCTGTGACTTGTTTTTCCGGAAGGGGCAATGTTTCGAATATACTTCGGCAAATTTGAATAGCATCCAGGTCGTTTTCAGCAATATGGTCGGAAACTCCCGAAATGCTGGTATGAACTTCTGCTCCGCCGAGTTCTTCGGCAGTAACCTCTTCTCCGGTCGCTGCTTTAACCAGCGGAGGACCTCCAATAAATATGGTTCCCTGGTTGCGGACTATGATGGTTTCGTCGCTCATTGCCGGAATATAAGCTCCGCCTGCAGTGCATGAACCCATTACAATTGAAATTTGCGGAATTCCTTCTGCTGACATTCTGGCCTGGTTGTAAAAAATACGCCCAAAGTCGAACCTGTCCGGGAAAACTTGTGCTTGCTCCGGTAAAAATACTCCTCCCGAATCGACCATATATACACACGGTAGCTTATTTTGACAGGCTATTTCCTGCGCCCGAATATGCTTTTTTATGGTTTCCCGGATATAAGTTCCTCCTTTTACAGTGGCATCATTACAAACGATAACTGCTTCCCTGCCATTAATTATTCCGATGCCGGTAATAATTCCGGCCGATGGAAACTGGTTATGATGCTGATCGCATGCTGCCAAAGCCGAAAGTTCCAAAAAAGGAGAGCCTTTATCGATCAATAAATCAATACGCTCCCTTGCTAAAAGTTTATTTCGCGATTTATGTTTCTCAACCGCCAGTTTCCCTCCCCCTAAGTTAGTCTCCAATATTTTCAATTGAAGTTTCTTAAGAAGAGCATCATATTTTGCGGCATTTTGCAGATACTCTTCCGAATGCTTATCTATATGACTTGTAATTGTTTTCAAAATCCGAAAATATTATGTTTGATGTTTTGGTATTAATTATTTAACAAAAAGAACAAAATAAAGTTTAAATGGATTTCTAATATTCTGCTGAAATATGTATAAATCAATGCAAAGATGAGCTATTTTTAGGTATACTAATTCCTGATTAAAGAAAAAACAGTTGAGAGGTTTTAATGTTTTGCATGTTGGGTGTAATGCATTAACTTTGCAGCCCTTAAAAAAATATAGCTATGGGTTTACAATGTGGAATCGTAGGACTGCCAAATGTAGGAAAGTCTACCTTATTTAACTGTTTGTCGAGTGCCAGGGCACAAGCTGCCAATTTTCCTTTCTGCACCATTGAGCCAAATGTGGGAGTAATAACTGTACCCGATGAGCGATTAATTAAACTTGCCGAAATGGACAAGCCCGAAAAGCTCATTCCAACTGTTGTTGAGATTGTTGATATTGCTGGTCTTGTAAAAGGTGCCAGCAAGGGTGAGGGGTTGGGCAATAAATTTTTGGCCAATATTCGAGAAACCGATGCTATAATTCATGTTTTAAGGTGTTTCGACGACGATAATGTTACTCATGTGGATGGATCGGTAAACCCGGTTCGTGATAAAGAAATAATTGATACCGAACTTCAGTTGAAAGACCTCGAAACCATTGAGGGGCGTATCTCCAAAGTTCAGAAACAGGCGCAAACCAACGCCGACAAGAATGCCAAGCGCTTATACGAAATTCTTGTTCAGTATAAAACCGCTTTGGAAGCAGGAAAATCAGCCCGCACTGTTGTTATCGACAATAAAGAAGATTTGAAACTTGCTCATGATTTATTTTTGCTTACCGATAAACCCATCATGTATGTTTGCAATGTCGATGAGAAATCTGCCGTATCAGGGAATAAATATGTGGAAGAAGTAAAGGCTGCCGTAAAAGACGAAAATGCTGAATTGTTGATTCTAGCCGCAAAAACCGAATCGGAAATTGCTGAATTGGAATCGTTTGACGAACGCCAAATGTTTTTAGAAGAAGTTGGTTTGAAAGAATCGGGAGTTGCCCGACTAATTAAGGCAGCTTACCATTTACTCGAGCTTCAAACCTATTTTACTACCGGACCTGATGAAACCAGGGCATGGACTTTTATTAAAGGAATTAAAGCTCCACAGGCAGCGGGAATTATCCATACCGATTTTGAAAGAGGCTTTATCCGTGCCGAAGTTATTAAATACACCGATTACGTTAAATATGGCTCCGAAGCTGCTTGTCGCGATGCCGGTAAAATCGGAGTCGAAGGAAAGGAATACGTTGTTCAGGATGGCGATATCATGCATTTCAGGTTTAATGTGTAGACACCATTAAATAAAATGGCAATATTGAACTGACAATATCTAAAGGATGTTGAGTTTGTCGAAACATCTTTGATTTGTTAGGACACAGAGTTCTTCTCAAAGCTGAGCTAAGTTTTCGACTAAGAAAACAATTAATCATGTTTCGATGGGTTTGCATATTTTCTGCTGTTTTTATCCTTGGTTTCTTTTCCAGATCATATGGACAGGATTACCAAACGAAGAATATATATTTGGCAGATAGTGTTATCCAAGTTCGCGGGGAAGTCTATTTTTCTTTTGAAGAAAAAGCGCTTTCAGGGGAATTGGTGAAAATTCTCTCTATCGAAAAAATTAGCAATCGTACTGTGTTTGCCTATGCAAATCTTAAAGGGTTTTCTCAATTCCTTTCAAAAAAGATAGATTTTCAGTTACAACCGGAAAATTTCTTTAAAAGCCGCTTGAAAAGTCAGGACATGAAAAGCCTGAATGCGGTTTATCCCTCTTATCCCAAATATATTAGCCTCCTGAAAGGGTTGAAAAACTCCTATTCATCCATTTGTAAACTTTATGACATCGGTCTGTCAGTAAAAGGTCGAAAAATGGAAGCCTTAAAAATAGCATCTTCCACTGGAACTTATAAGACTCGTCCGGCATTGTTTTTAACCAGTTCCATACATGGAAACGAGCTAACAGGGTACAAACTTTTACTTTGGCTCTCTGAATATTTGTTATCCCACTATGGAAAGGATGCATTGGTAACAAAATTAGTCGACGAAACTGAAATTTGGATCAACCCATTGGCCAATCCCGATGGTACTTACTTTGGTGGTGATAGTTCGGTAATTGAAGCAACCCGGTTTAATGCCAATGGTGTTGATTTGAACCGGAATTTCCCCGACCCGGCTGATGGAGATCATCCTGACAATCTGGATCGTCAACCTGAAACGCAGGCTATGATGGATTTTTATAAAGCTCATAATATCAAATTATCAGCAAATTTGCATACAGGCGTTCAGGTAGTTAACTACCCTTGGGATACCTGGAAACATGTCCATGCTGATGATGCATGGTACCGATATATTTCCCGTCAATACGCCAATACAGCCCAGGTTGCGAGTGGTAATACTTACATGAATTCCAGTAAAAATGGATTTGAAAATGGGATAGTGAATGGGTATCAATGGTATCGCATTACAGGTGGCAGGCAGGACTATGTAAACTATTTTCTGGGAGGCCGCGAAGTTACCATTGAACTGAGTGAGGAAGGAATGCCTGATTCGGCATCACTTGCGAATTATTGGGAATATAATCGAAATGCATTATTGCAATTCCTGGAACAAAGTCTGTTTGGTATTTGGGGAAAAGTGACAGATTCACAAAATGGCAATTCAGTAAGGGCTTTGGTTGAATTATTAGGATACGATAAAGATAATTCGCACATTTTTTCAGATTCGCTGAATGGGTCCTTCTATCGTTATTTGATGGAAGGAGAATATGATATGCAATTCGCTGCTGAAGGCTATGAATCTGAATATATTGAAAATTTTGCCGTCAGAAATGGCGAACGGGTTTTTTGGGATATTAAGTTGAATAAAATTAATTCCAGGGACATTGTTTATCCAAATCCATTTAAGGATGAAATATATATTGAATTAAAGAACGATAAGAGCAGCAATGTGGAATATGAAATTTCTGTATTCAACAATGTCGGTAAGGAGATTTTCAGTAATACAATATATGATACCAGTGGAGTACCCCAAAAAATAACTTTACCAATGACGAATCAGGGAGTTTACTATTTAAAAGTTATTGGCGCTAAAAATAGTTTAGTTTATAAAATAATAAAGCAATAAAAAAACCTCACATCAATAAAGATACGAGGTTTTAAGGCAATATTTCTAATTTACTAAACCCGATTTGCGCTTCCTAAAACGTTAATGATCTTGTGTTTGTAAAGTTCTTTAAGTTTATCGCGTGCTGGGCCAAGGTAATTTCTTGGATCGAACTCACCTGGTTTTTCTATAAACACTTTACGGATAGCAGCAGTCATAGCTAAACGACCATCGCTGTCGATATTGATTTTGCAAACAGCAGAACCTGCCGCTCTGCGAAGTTGATCTTCGGAAACACCAGCAGTACCTTCCATTTTGCCACCATATTTGTTAATGTCAGCAACAATATCTTGTGGAACGGAAGATGCACCGTGCAAAACAATAGGAAAACCTGGAATACGTTTTTCACATTCTTCCAAAATATCAAATTTAAGTGGCGGAGGTAATTCACCTGGTTGAACTTTAAATTTGAATGCACCGTGCGAAGTTCCGATAGAAATAGCAAGTGAATCAACACCTGTACGTTTTACGAAATCTTCCACTTCTTCAGGACGGGTATAAGAGGAGTGTTCAGCTACTACATCATCTTCAATACCTGCTAAAACGCCAAGTTCACCTTCAACGGTAACATCATATTTATGGGCGTATTCAACAACTTCTTTTGTTAAACGCACGTTTTCCTCGTATGGGAAATGCGAACCGTCAAACATAACGCTGGAGAAACCACTTTCGATACACGATTTTACGGTTTCCAGTGAATCGCCATGATCAAGGTGCAACACTATTGGAATAGCACAACCTAATTCTTTTGCGTATTCTACTGCACCTTTTGCAAGGTATTGGAGCAATGTTTGGTTAGCATATTTGCGAGCTCCTTTTGACACCTGAAGTATAACAGGCGATTTGGTTTCAACACAAGCACTGATAATAGCCTGCATTTGTTCGAGGTTGTTGAAGTTGAATGCAGGGATAGCGTATCCACCTTTTACAGCATTCTGAAACAACTCTTTCGAATTAACTAATCCTAATTCTTTATAATGAATCATCTCTCAATTATTTATTTGTTGTTAATCTTACTAAAAGACACCAAAATTAATTAAAAAGTTTGTACTACAAAGCGGGATGAAGACAAAACTTTCAAGCAAATATTAGAAAAGAAGGGGAAATTAGTAAATCGAGATGGTGTTTAATTGTTAGAATATCAACTACATATGATGATCTGGAGTTTCACTTGTTAAAACAAAAAAGTTTTGAAAATGTTTTTAATCCAATGTCAACATGTCGTCGGTAATTTTAAGACCCATAACCAAAATGTCATCGACCTGTTCATTACGTGAACGCCATTTTCTGAAAGTTTCTTCCAGTTTAACCAGTTGAATGTCAGTTTCTAATTTATGAATTTTTGTAAGCAATGCTTTGAATTGGCGAATGCTGAATTTTTTACCATATAATCCGCCAAACTGATGGTAATATCCATCGGAATACAAATAGAATATATCATTTTCGAAGATGTCGTATTCCATAGAAGTGAACGGTATTATTTCAGGAAATATCGAAACGGGCATTTTATCGCCTTTTAGTTGAATCATTTCTTCATTCCGGATGATCATAGCCGATGCATTCGCCCCACTGAAGCAAACTTTCCTTTTCGAGAAGTCAAAAGACAATATGGTCATATCGATTCCATCTTTCGCTTCCCAAAATTTTTCTTCTTGTTGCATCGACCAGATTATTTTATCGCGCAACAAATTCAAAATTTGGTCTGGTTTAGTAATGCCCTTTTCATTTACTATTTCATTGAGGGAGGAAATTCCCAAAATGCTCATAAATGCTCCGGAAACACCATGACCCGTGCAGTCGCCTGCGGCTACCAAAAGTTTTTGGTCCTTTTGAAATACCCAGTAAAAATCGCCACTAACAATATCCCGGGGCCTGTACATAACAAAAGAACTGGGAAAGTGCTCCTGAATTTGTTTTAACGGAGGTAAAAGGGCATTTTGGATTTGGAAAGCGTATCGAATATTCTCAATAATGTTCTTATTCTTGTTTTTTATGAGATCATAAGCCTTATTAACCACCTTGCTTTTTTCTTCAATCTGGTCCCGCTGAGCCATTATTTCCTCTTTTTGCATCATGAGAATTCGGTTTTTCTCATCCATATCACGGTTGTAAATCACTAATGCCTGGTTAGCTTTTTTCTTAGTTCGGTAACTATAAAATATGAGCAGGGAAACAAAAATCATTGCAGCAAAACCACCTATAAAAATAATTTTAAGGGCTTTTTCTCTCAGTATAGCTCTATCTTTTAACGCAAGTTCCAGTTTTTGTGATTGTATTTCTCTTTCTTTTTTTTCTGTTTCATAAACTGTTTTTAGCCGCGATACAGTTGAATTATCAGCTTCATTAATGATGCTATCTTTAAAAACTATGGATTTCTTGTAGGCTTCATGTGCTTCTTTATGTTTATTTTGAGAAGTGTACAAATCGGCAAGTTTTGAATAAGCTCTCATTATAGTCCATTTTGAGCCAATTTGCAAAGCTATTTTTAAGCCAGTATTGATGTTTTCTTCGGCTTCCGTTTTCTTGTCAAGAATACCAAAGATCTCACCAATATTTATGTAACTCCCGGCAATATAAATCTTGTCTGATAGTTGAGAGTTTATTTCGAGCGATTTTTGATAAATAGCCAACGCTTTATTATACTCTTTTAATTGAAAATAGGCTTCTCCCAAACTATTATAACAAATGGATACACCTTTTTTACTCCCAATTTTCTCATTAGCCTTCAGTGATTCTGTGTAGAATTCGATGGCTTTTCTATATTGTTTTTGTTCGGCATATACTTCTCCAATGTTATTATAATTGATAGCAAGCCCTAAAATATTATTTGAGTTTCTTTCCTGCTCCAAAGCTTTGAAAAAGAAGCGAAGAGCCTCTTCGAAATTGCGCTGTGCTAAAAATATATTCCCCAAACTATTCGTTGAAATACTTATGCTTTTACGGTCGTTTAGCTCTTCTGCAATTTTCAAAGCCCGCAGATGAAAATCGGCGGCTTTTGATAACTCGTCGAGCCGCCGGTAAACTACACCAATATTATTAAGGATTATGGCTTTTTCTCTGCAAATCCCATAGGGGGAAATGTATTCAAGTGCATGGTTATGATAATTAAGTGACGCGCTATAATTGGACCGGTTTCGTTCGATAACCCCTAAACGGTCGTTGGCCATCGATATACCTTTATAATAGTTAATTTTATTTGCTAATTGCAGCGCTTGATTCGTGTAAGATTCTTCCTGATTTGAAATTGTGTTGTCATTTTTTGAAACAGCATTCGCAAGGTTAAGTAAAATGTGAACTTTTACAGAGTCGTTTATCTCCGATCGAAATGCATGCTTTAAACTGTCAATATTATTCTGTTTTGCGATCAGGTTATTGCTACCAAGTAGCAATAGCAGAAAAGCGGACACGTAGAATTTTATACGCATAGTCAAAGGTTAAAACTCGGCGAAAATTAATAAATTTTTTTTCGCTTTTTGTAAAATAAACTATTAATAATCATTTACTAATTTAACCGCTGGTCAAGGTTATTGTTTACGAATACCGAAATTTAAGGAGAGGAATTAAAAAAAAACCTCATGGAATGCTCCATAAGGTTTTTGTTGGGGTGAAAGACCGGGTTCGAACCGGCGACTTCTAGAACCACAATCTAGCGCTCTAACCAGCTGAGCTACATCCACCATTTTTTTCGGAAGGCAAAGATAATTATTTATTTTTATTAAATCCAAGCTATATTGAAAAAATGTTTCTCTACTTTTGTAATGGCAAAAGCATTATTGGCAATGCTTTCAATTTAACACTTTTACCTATTGGCATTAAAATTTAAAGTTACCAACGTTTTTTCGTTGCAAGTATTTCAATTGCTTCGATTCACAGTATTTTTACTTATAAGTGTATTTTTTGTCAAAAGTGGACTTACTAATGAGGAAATTGGTGACTTTGAGCAAATGTTATTCATTGCAAGCGGAATAAGCTTTTTTTGGATCGGGGGCATTACCCAATCGTTAATACCACTTTACAATAATAACAATACGTTTCAAACAACACAGCGGCCAGGTTTGGTTAAATCGCCCGAATTATTTAATGCATTTCTGTTACTTACTTTTTTTAGTTTTTTATTTTCATTATTAATTATCTTCTCAGGATCACTTGGTTTCTCCAATAAATCTATTGGTAAAATCCCGTACCATAATATTCTTGCATTATATTTTTTCTTCAATAACCCGGGGGCATTGATAGAGTATATCTATTTGCTCAAAAATAAAGCGAAACATATCCTTGTTTTTGGCATTGTCTCCTTTTTTGTACAGTTGTTTCTGGTTTGCGGCCCTGTTTTATTTGGATGGGGACTTTTATATGGTATTTGGGGATTGGTTATTTATACCATCTTAAGATATTCGTTTGTGATTTATCTCCTGATCCGGTATGCCAAATTCGAGTTCTCCTGGTCGTTTATTAAAACTCACCTAAATTTGGGCTACCCATTAATTTTCAGCTCATTATTAAGTGGTTCCTGGCAGTATATCGATGGCATTATTGCATTAGTAACCAGTAATTCTGCCCGTTTTGCCATATTTAGGTTTGGTGCAAAGGAACTTCCTTTCGTTGGACAATTAGCTTCGGGCTTAGCTAATGCCATGTTAACAGGGTTTTCTAGTCCGGAAAGTATTGCAGACACCCTTCATACATTAAAAACAAAATCGCTTCGCTTAATGCATTACCTTTTTCCGTTAACGGTATTTGTTATGATCTTCAGCAAGTGGATTTATGAGACATTTCTCTTTAGTCCTTCTTTTCATCGAAGCGTCGACGTTTTTTTAGTTTACCAGTTAATGATAATTTCCCGATTGATTTTTCCGCAAACAATCCTTATTGGTTTAAAAAAGACAAAAGTTGTGCTGGTCGCTTCTATATTAGAAATTGTTATTAATGTTGGTGCAACATTGTTATTAATGCAGCGATACGGGTTGGTTGGTATTGCTCTGGGATCAGTTTCTGTCCACGTTTTAGAGAAGATTTATATGGTAGCTTATAATTATTATAAATTAGGAATTAAACCAACGGAATATATTCCCGTTCGATGGTTTACCTTTTATAGCTCTATGTTAATTCTTGTTTTTGTTTTAATTGACTACCGAATCATAAAAGTTCATTAACAATACAAATTGTTTTGCAAATTTGGTTGGAATATTTACCTTTGCATCCCAAATTAGAAAATAATTATTTTAATAGCCGAGAAGCAATGAAAAAGGACATACATCCAAAGAATTACAGGTTAGTGGCTTTTAAGGACATGTCGAATGAGCACGTATTTATTACTAAATCTGTTGCTCAGTCAAGAGAAACAATCACTTACGAAGGAGTTGAATATCCACTTTTGAAACTTGAAATTTCAAATACATCTCATCCATTTTATACCGGTAAGATGAAACTTGTAGATAGTGCAGGACGTGTTGATAAGTTCATGAACCGTTACAAAGACCACTTTAACAAAAAGAAATAGTAACTTTTGCATAAAAGGATTAAAGCTCCGGGCTTCTCCAAGTCAGGAGCTTTTTTATTTATATTTGCCTCATGTACCTTAAAAGGAAACTTTTATGCAAAATTTTATTCTTTTTGATGATAGTGCCTGGCACAAACTATTGCCTCTTACTTTTACCAGACCGGTTTGCGAAATCCGTGTTGGTATTCTTACAATAAGAGAAAAGTGGGAACGATCTCTTCATTCTAAATTATTTTTCATAACGCAAGATTATTTACAGGAAAAATTTCCGGTTAATTCCGGGTTCTCAAATACGTTAATTAATGGTTCGGTTTTACCCAACGCTGAACTTATTAAGGCAATTCAAAATCTCCAACCAGGTCAGTACCTTACTTCCAATAATGTTGTATTAGCTTGTTTTCCCGAAAAAGGCATTCCTGGTATTACTACCATTTTAGAATATTGCAAACAGAAAGTTGTATTTGAATCTCCGTTTATCAGGATTGAATTCCCCTGGCATATTTTCGAAAAAAATGGTGAGGCTCTTATTGCTGATTTCGAGATGCTCACAAAAGGCAGAAAATCTCAGCCAATTAGCAAAACAAATCAAATAGCAGGCGAAAATAATATTTTTCTAGAAGAAGGGGCAAAGGTCGAGTTTGCTATTATTAATGCTGCTACAGGCCCTGTATATGTTGGTGCAGATGCTGAAATAATGGAAGGGTCTATTGTTCGAGGCCCATTGGCATTGTGCGAGCATTCGGCCTTAAAAATGGGGTGTAAAATTTATGGACCTACCACTATTGGACCATATTCTAAGGTTGGGGGCGAAGTAAACAATTCGGTAATTTTCGGATATTCCAATAAAGCACACGACGGGTTTCTTGGTAATGCCGTTCTGGGAGAATGGTGTAACCTGGGGGCAGATACCAATAATTCTAACCTCAAAAATAATTACGACAAAGTTAAACTCTGGAGTTATTCAGAAGAACGATTTATTAGCACCGGCCTGCAGTTTTGCGGATTAATTATGGGCGATCATTCCAAATCGGGCATAAACACCATGTTTAATACAGGAACTGTTGTTGGGGTGAGCGCAAACATCTTTGGTGACGGGTTTCCGCGGAATTTTATCCCCTCGTTTTCCTGGGGCGGCCCTCAGGGATATATGGTATATACACCCGAAAAAGCTCTAAAAACAGCCGAAATAGTTTATAACAGAAGAGGTTTTCCATTACCTGAAACCGATAAAAAGATTTTAAATCATATTTTTTTAGTTACTGAGAAGTATAGGAAATTTTAACAATTAGAGCGCTTCTTATCTTTTGGCATGTAGATTGAGCATGTAACCAAATAACTAAAACTCCAGATTGATTGTTTAAGGATTGTCAAAATGGCAGAAAAACAAAGAGGGTTGAGATATTATGAGTAGAAAACAAGATAAACCGGTTATTTCAGAATTAATCTTTAGTAATAGCGTTCAGGAGGATATGGAGTATATTCCTATATTGTCAGAAGATGACGATGAGTTTTCCGAACAAGTAAAGATCCCTGACAATTTACCTATTTTACCATTAAGGAATACGGTTCTTTTTCCGGGGATTGTTTTACCAATTACGGTTGGGCGCGACAAGTCTATTAAGCTGATTCGCGACGCATATAAAAAGAATAAATTAATAGGAACCCTTGCACAACGAAATCCAAATATAAATGAGCCCGAAGGGAAGGATTTATACAAAGTTGGTACAATTGCACAGGTTTTAAAAATCCTGGAAATGCCCGACAATTCCACTTCGGTGATAATTCAGGGCAAGAAGCGTTTCATTGCGGAGGATATTACATCTACTTCTCCATATATTAAAGCCGAAGGAGAAGATAAGGAATTTACGGCCATCATCAGTTCGTTGAAAGATCTAGCGCTTCGTATTATTCAACTCTCGAACAATATACCGCAAGAGGCCGGCTTTGCAATTAAAAATATTGAAAACCCAACGTTTCTTATAAATTTTGTATCGTCCAACTCCGATATAAAGCCCGAAGAAAAGCAACAGTTGCTCGAAATTACTGACCTGAAAAAAAGGGCAATACGTTTATTGGAATATCTTACACGCGAATTGCAAATGCTGGAATTGAAGCGCGATATCCAATCGAAAGTAAAGGTTGATATCGACCAGCAACAACGGGAGTATCTTCTCCATCAGCAAATGAAAACAATTCAGGACGAATTGGGAGGAAACCCTATTGATCAGGAAATTCAGGAGCTCGAAAAAAAGGCAAAAAAGAAAAAATGGAGTAAGGAAGTTGATTCTACATTTCGAAAGGAGCTTGATAAACTTCAGCGCCTAAATCCAGCAGCAGGTGAATATTCGGTTCAGATGAATTATTTATATACCCTGCTGGAATTGCCCTGGAATGAATATACAAAAGATAATTTCGACCTAAACCGGGCGAAGAAGATATTGGACGAAGATCATTTTGGACTTGAAAAAGTTAAAGATCGGATATTAGAGTATCTTGCCGTTCTTAAACTCAAAGGAGATTTAAAATCTCCAATCCTATGTTTAGTGGGCCCTCCGGGTGTAGGAAAAACATCGTTGGGAAGATCTATTGCCCGCGCGCTAAACCGGAAATATACCAGGGTTTCCCTTGGAGGACTTCACGATGAAGCCGAAATTCGCGGACACCGCAAAACATACATTGGAGCCATGCCGGGGCGTATTGTTCAAAATATTAAAAAGGCGAAGTCGTCTAATCCTGTGTTTGTATTAGACGAATTGGATAAAGTTGGTAAGGATTATCATGGCGACCCATCCTCAGCGCTTCTTGAAGTATTGGATCCGGAACAAAACAATGCTTTTTATGATAATTATCTTGAGCTCGAATACGACTTATCAAAAGTAATGTTTCTGGCTACGGCAAATACTTTATCTACCGTAAATTCAGCTTTACGCGACCGTTTAGAAATTATTGAAGTGTCGGGTTATACGCTTGAGGAGAAAATTGAAATTTGTAAAAAGCATCTTCTTTCGAAACAGTTAAAAGCCCATGGGGTAAAGAAAGGGCATGTTGAGTTTTCTGATAAAGTAATTGAATTTTTAATAGATAATTATACTCGCGAATCGGGTGTCAGGGAAATGGATAAAACCCTTGCCAGTGTTATTCGAAATATTGCCAAACAAGTTGCTTTTGGTGAAAAAACAGAAAAGAAACTTACTACAGCCTCTATTGAAAAGATCTTAGGATCGCCAAAATATTTAAAAGATAAATACCAGGGAAATGAGTTTGCAGGAGTTGTTGTAGGGCTAGCCTGGACTGCTGTCGGGGGCGATATTTTATATGTCGAAACCAGTCTCAGTAAAGGAAAAGGTGGACTAACCCTTACCGGAAACCTCGGAGAAGTAATGAAAGAGTCGGCGATTATTGCGCTGGAATATATCAAGTCACATTGCGAATCGTTTGGTATATCTTCGGAGGTATTCGAAAAATGGAGCGTTCATGTGCATGTCCCCGAAGGAGCAATCCCCAAAGATGGGCCTTCTGCCGGAATTACCATGGCAACTTCCATGATTTCGGCATTTATGCAATGCAAAGTTAAAAGCAATGTTGCTATGACCGGCGAAATTACGTTGCGAGGGAAAGTGCTTCCTGTAGGTGGAATAAAAGAAAAAATTCTTGCTGCGAAACGCGCTGGTATTGCCGAAATAATTCTTTCGAACGAAAATAAAAAAGACATTGAGGAAATACCTGCCATGTATTTGCATGGACTTACATTTCATTATGTCGATAAAATTTCGGAGGTAATAGATCTTGCTGTAACAAAAGAAAAAGTAGACAAAGCCTTAAACATCGTCTAAAAATTATGTTTTGCCGAAAAAATTAATAGATTTGCCGATATTCAATTTGAAAAGCATTTCTTAAGCTGGATATTTGCTTAACAAATTTAAATCATATGAAAATGGACAGCGGATTATTTTGGGGCTTATTACTTATAATTCTTGGATTAAGTTTAATACTTAAGGTGGTTTTTCACATCGACTTTCCGGTAGTTAAACTCCTGATAGCATTCTTTTTTATTTATTTGGGGATAAAGGTTCTCTTCGGTAATTTTGGTGTTTCATTATTTAAAGGAGGTCCACACGATGTTGCCTTTGGCGAAGCCAGTTACAAAGATATCATTCAACCGGCAAAGGAATATCATGTTGTTTTCGGAAAAGGCAACTTCGATTTTCGGAACATTCAACTTCCCGATTCCGGCGAATTGGAAGTGAAGGTGAGTACTGTTTTTGGTGCATCCGAAATTATTTTGAATGCTGCCACACCAGTCCGTATCAAAGCCGATGCGGCATTTTCGGGCACACAATTGCCCAATGGGAACAGCGCCGTTTTTGGTACAGTCAACTACGAAAGTGAAAACTTTGATGAATCAAAGCCTCATTTACTCTTGAAAACTGAAGTGGTTTTTGGAGGTGTCGATATAAAGCGAAAGTGAAATAAAGTTTATAAATAGAGAGGCCGAACATGCACGTGAAAACTGCAGATTCGGCCTTTTTTGTTTTTCCATTTTTCGGATAGGTCAACAATGATAATTAATTGCGATATTTGTTTTTTTAATATTGATTTTTGCTTAACATCATGAGTAAAATTGCCGTATTTCCAGGATCGTTCGACCCGTTTACTATTGGTCATGAATCTATAGTTCACCGGGCAGCAGAGCTTTTCGATAAGATTATTATAGCTATTGGACATAACGAAAATAAGAAAGCCTTTTTTACCCTATCGCAACGTTTGGGTATGATTAAAGATGTTTTTCAAAACGAGCCGCAAGTTGAGGTTACACATTTCGAAGATCTTACTATTGATCTTTGTCGGCGGGTAGGTGCAAAATATATATTAAGAGGGTTGCGTACCTCTGCCGATTTTGAATACGAACGGGCAATTGCTCAGGTTAATAAAATGATGTATCCCGAACTTGAATCGGTTTTTATGCTTACGTTGCCCGAACATACATCAATAAACTCAACCATAGTAAGGGAAGTTCTGAAATACAAAGGAGATGTTTCAAAGTTTATCCCTGCTTCCATCGATTTAAATAAATATTTAAAATGACATTGAGCATTCTGCGAGGGTTATGGGTGATTGTAGGTTTTATTTACTGCAATTTATCCTTTGGAAATACGGTAGTAAGTGGCAATGCTCCTGACTTTGCCGGACAAACCATTGAACTGTGCATCTATGAGAACATGATCGATTTCGTGGAAGAAAAAGTCGTGTCTTGTAAAGTTTCTGTTAACGGCGATTTTAGCTTCACTTTGAATAATAATTCAACCCAATTAGTATTTGCGCATGTGGGCGTGTATTTTATGTTTTTGTATGTAGAGCCTAATAGTCGATATATTGTTCAATTACCACCCCGTCAGGATAAAAAGCCCGAAGAAAAGCTAAATCCATATTTTGAAGAAAAGCAGGTACATTTATTAATAAGGGAATGTTATAAAGCTGAAGTACTGGTTCCGATCCAGGATGAGTTGAATTTTTATATACGAACATTCGACGATTACTATGGCCCATACATGGCGAAATATGCCTATAATGTGGCAACTCAACAGGAACTGAAAGATCGGGACAGCACCATTAAGCGTATTGAAATATTGTTCCCCGATAATCATTT